>NZ_BAAGZJ010000021.1:0-94363 GCF_054778635.1 Nocardiopsis nanhaiensis | reverse complement strand
GTGCGCTGCCTCGCAAGCTCGGCAGCATCGCACAGCGGGGGCCCGCCCGGGTTTGGCTGTCGACTGAGAGATGCGCGGTGACAGTGCCGCTGGGGCGACGCGCAGCAGGGTATGTGTCCGCCGAACATGCCCTAGTCTGGTAGCGCACTGTCGGTCGAGGAAAGACACCATGAAGACCTTCGAAGAGCTGTTCGCCGAGCTGTCCGAGAAGGCACGCTCCCGCCCCGAGGGGTCCGGGACCGTCGCCCAACTCGACGCGGGCGTCCATGCCATCGGCAAGAAGGTCGTCGAGGAGGCCGCCGAGGTCTGGATGGCCGCCGAGTACGAGTCGGATGAGCAGGCCGCCGAAGAGATCTCGCAGCTCCTCTACCACCTCCAGGTTCTGATGCTGGCTCGAGGCCTGCGCCTCGAGGACGTCTACAAGCATCTTTAGGCCGGTGCCCCGCGGTCACGCGGAAGCGCTGTAGCGCACCGGCCCGCCAGACGTCCCCGAACACGCCAGAGCGACAAAGGAACCCACACATGCCCGACATGCTCAGGATCGCCGTGCCCAACAAGGGCCAGCTGTCCGACCCCGCCGTCCAGATGCTGCGCGAGGCCGGGTACCGGCAGCGCAAGAGCAGCCGCGACCTCGTCCTGGTCGACCCGGACAACAGCACCGAGTTCTTCTTCCTCCGCCCGAAGGACATCGCCGTCTACGTCGGCGAGGGCATCCTCCAAGCCGGGATCACCGGCCGCGACATGCTGCTGGACTCCGGTGCCCCGGTGGACGAGGTCCTCCCGCTGGGCTTCGGCGGGTCCACCTTCCGCTTCGCCGCCCCGGGCGGCGACCGGATGAAGCTCGCCGACCTCAACGGCAAGCGCATCGCCACGTCCTTCGACGGGCTCCTCCGCTCCTACCTCGACGAGCAGGGCGTGGACGCGCGGGTCATCCACCTGGACGGGGCCGTGGAGAGTTCGGTACAGCTCGGCGTGGCCGACGCGGTGGCCGACGTCGTCTCCACCGGGACCACCCTGCGCAACGCGGGAATGGAGACCTTCGGCGACCCGATCCTGGTCTCGGAGGCCGTGGTCATCCGGCCGACGGGCGCCCCGGAGGACCAGCAGATCGACCTCCTGCTCCGCCGCCTGCGCGGCGTCCTGGTGGCGCGCGACTACGTGATGATGGATTACGACGTGCACGCCGAGAAGCTCGATGGGGCGGCCGCTCTCACGCCGGGCATGGAGGGACCGACGGTCTCCCCCCTGCACCGCGAGGGCTGGGTCGCGGTCCGCTCGATGGTGCCCCGCAAGGAGGCCCAGCGGATCATGGACGACCTGTGGGAGCTCGGCGCCCGCGCCATCCTGGTCACCGACATCTACGCCTGCCGCCTGTAGGGGCCACCAGCTTGTAGGAATCACCCGCCTGTAGGGGCCACGGGGCCGGTCGACCGGCCCCGTGGCCCCGGCCATATGTGACGCGGCCCGCCCGTTCCGGCCCCGTACGGGGGCGCGACCGTCGGCGTCAGTCGGGAGTGACGGTCAGTGTGGTCTCGTCGCCGTCAGCGGCCCCCGCCACGGTGACGTGGAGGACCCGCAGCTCGCCGTCCCAGTCCGCGGTCCACCCCCCGTCACCGGACGGAGTGTCCACGGTGAGCTCGAACCCTTTTCCGGGCCCGTCGCCGAAGGTGTCCCCGGGCAGGTACAGCTCGGTGGCCCCGGACACCTCAGCGCGCTCGGTGTAGCGCACCCGGAGTTCGGCCTCCCCGGTGTCGTAACCCAGGTCCACCGGCTCCCCGGCGACCGCGCGGGGATGGGCACGGTTCATCACGTCCGCCAGCGGACCGGGGGTGAGCTCCCCGTCGTCCCCTTCCCGCTCCTCCCAGGGCCCCCAGCCGTCGTGGTCGTTGGACCAGTACGCCCGCCCCGTGGACATCGCCTCGGTCTCCTCCAGCATCCGATCGACGAACTCCGGCGCGCCCGCTCCGGACATGTCCAGGCCGAACTCGCCCAGCACGATCGGTGCCTCCAGCCGTTCGCCCACGACCTGGACGCTGTGCGACCACGCGTCGACGCTCGTGTCGACCTGCCCCATGGCGTCGCCCTCGTAGGGCTGGCCCAGGTCCATGGGCAACGCGTACATGTGCGGGGCGTAGACGATCCGGGGCCGCCCCTCGCGGGGGTCGTCGAGGTGCGGCAGGGCCGACGGCAGTCCCCAGTTCACGCCGACGGCCTGCCCCTCCACGAAGATCCAGGTGTCCTGGTCGGACTCGCGGATCCGCGCCATGGAGAGGCGGTAGAGCTCGGCGAGGGGTCCGGCCTCGAAGTCGGTGCCTTGGAGGCTGCCGCCGAAGGGCTCGTTCATGAGGTCGTAGCCGATCACCGCGGGTTCGCCGGAGAAGCGTTCGGCGACGCGGCCCCAGGCGTCAGCGTAGGAGTCCATCAGGTCGGGGTACTCGCCGGTGGTGCCCCAGAAGTGGTCGAAGGCCCGCATCACCCCGGGTTCCAGGTACACGAGCTCCCACATCTCGTTGCTCTCCACGCCCAGCCCGTCGTTGTGGGTGGCCCACTCGGGTGCGCCGTTGCCGGAGTGCTCCTCGGGGCTGGTGTAACGGCCGTAGAGGTCCTGGTGCATGTCCAGGAGCACGTGGTAGCCGCGGTCCGCGTACCAGCCGACGCGCTCGGCGACCGCGTCCAGGTACTCCTCGTCGTAGACGCCCTCTTCGGGTTCCAGGGCCTGCCACTGGATGAGGAGGCGAACGAAGTTGGTGCCCATGGTGTCGTACTCGGTCTGGACGTCCTCTTCGGTGATCCAGGGCAGCCGGTCCGGGTCGCTCTTGGCGGAGCCGGAGGTGTTGAAGCCGTGCAGGAAGAGCGCCCGCCCCTGGTCGTCGGTGATGTACCTGGTGGGGCCGGGGTCGTTCCGGGTGACGCTGGCGATGAGGCCGCCGAGCACCAGAACGAGGACGGACAGGAGGGCCGTGACGAGTCTGCGCTTGCCGGTGCGCCGCATCTCGCTCCTGGGGATGGGGGAAGACGGGGCTGTGCCGAGGAGATCTAGGTCACTATGATGCAAAACGTGAATGATATTCGCAATAACCGTCCCCCCGTTGCCGCCACGGCTACCGCTGTTTCCGCCCTCCTCCCCTGCCTGCTCTTCGGTAGCGCGGCCTTCGTCACCTGGCTCGGCTCCCGTGCCGCATGGCTGATGCTGCCCACCTCCTTGGGAGTGCCCTTCGCCTTTCCCCGGCTGCGCCTGGTCTCCTTCGTGGGCCAGCCCGGCTGGAACCTGGTGGTCGAGCTCGTCGCCGTCGTGCTCCTGGCGGCCGTCGCCGCCTGGTGGGTGCACCGGGCCGTGCGGCGCCGTCCCGAGGCCAACGCCTGGCGGGTTCTGCTGTCCGCCTGGGCCGGGATCCTGCTGGGACTCGTGCTCGCCAACGCGCTGCGCGCGGCCGCTGCGGCGGCGGCCATCGGTGTGGGGCCGCTGGTCCTCTTCGGCTTCGCCTTCGCGGGCGTGCTCAGCGGCCTGCTCTGGGCGGCCTGTGCGGGGTGGCTGTGCGCGCTGCCCGTGGCGCTCGCCCACCGGTTCACCGCCCCCGACCAGCGGCCGGAACCGGTGGAGGCCACCGGCGGGGCCTGAGCAGCGGGGCCTGGGGCCGGTTCCGGGTGCTCCCCGGAACCGGAGCCGGGTCACTTCGAGGAGTTCTCGCTCCCGCGCGGGCGTGACTGGAGCGCGGCCCAGATCAGGGGGATCTGCAGGGGAACCCGCCCCCAGGCCAGCACCTTGTTGTCGGCCACCGACGGCAGCCGTCCCGAGCCGGAGTCGAGAGCCATCTGGATGTTGGCGGGCCACACCGCCAGGAGCAGCGCGGCACTGGCCGGTCTCGCCCACCCGCGGCGGGTGAGCAATCCCACGCCGCAGGCGAGTTCGGCGACACCGCTGCCGTAGACCCACGCGCGGGGTTCGGGCAGCTGCCGGGGCATGATCGCTTCGAACGGCTTCGGCTTGAGGAAGTGCAGCACTCCGGCGCCCACGAAGGCGCCGCCGAGCGCGAGCGGCGCTGCCTTGCGTACTCTGTCCAACTTCGTGCTCTTCAGGGGGTTCATCCGGTCTCCTTTCGCGGTGCTCGCCCCATAACTTACTCACCAGTAAGGAAGTGCCCTCGTACCGGCCCGTCGGAATGCGCACCGGGCCGAACACCACGCGAGCGGGATCGGTCGAAGGCACAATGAGGGACATGAACCAGCGAACGCAGGAACTCGCCCCCGAAGGTGAGTCGGTCACCCTGGCCCGGGTGACCGGGGAGACCGGCGGCGACTTGGTGTTGCGCCGGGAGGGCGCGCACTACGAGATCTACTCCAACGGCCTCTTCCTCATGGATACCCGGGACGGGACCTCGGAACGGGAGATGGTGCGCGCGAGCCTGGCCGGGCTCCCCTCTGGCCGCTCGCACGCCCGCGTACTGATCGGCGGTCTCGGCGTGGGCTTCTCCGCCCGCGAGGCGCTCGACCACCCCCAGGTGTCCCGCGTGGACGTCGTGGAGCTCGAACCCCACGTGATCGCCTGGCACGACGGCGAACTGGGCGAGGCCGCCGACTACGTCCACCACGACCCCCGCTGCCTCGTCCACAACGCCGACATCGTTGCGTGGCTGGAGGGCGCGTCCGGGGCCGCGAAACCGAGCCGTTACGACGTCATCTGCCTGGACACCGACAACGGCCCCGACTGGACCGTGGTGGAGAACAACAACCGCCTGTACGAGGCGGCTGGCCTGGAACAGCTCATCCGCCTGCTGAAGCCCGGCGGGGTGCTCTCTTTTTGGAGTGCCAACGCCGTCGACAGCTTCGAGGACCTGCTCAGGTCCCGCTTCGCGTCGGTGGAGGTCGTGGAGGTGGTGGTCGCCAGGGGAGTCCCGGACACGGTCTACCTCGCCTCAACCCCCCTCTAGAGGCCAACGGGAGGCTGGCCGGGGTGTTGCTCAGGCCAGCCCCCACCGTTCCAAGGCCGCCCGCAGGTCGGCGGGGCCGCGGTGGTGCACCCCCGCCATGCCGAGTTCACGGGCGGCCGCCACGTTGGCAGCACTGTCGTCCACGAACGCGCACTCCCCTGGGGCGGCACCCGCGCGCTCGGCCGCGATCCGGTAGACCCGGGGGTCCGGTTTGGCCACGCCCACCCGGGACGTGTTGACCGCGTCCGCGGCCAGGTCGGCCAGGCCCAGGGCAGCCAGGTCCGACTCCAGCCGGGTGGTGGCATTGGACACCAGGACCACGGGCACGTGATCTCGGGCGGCGGTCAGCAGCTCCGCGACCTCGTGCTCCACCGTTCCCGGCACGTTCGTCCACGCCGCGACCAGGGACCGGCCCCGAACGGGGCCTCCGCAGCGGTCGGCCAGTGCGGCCGCGATTCCCTCGCGCCACTCCTCGTCGGTGACCTGGCCGGTGATCGCGGGCAGCAGGTGGTCCGGGTGGAAGGCCGTGCCGGCCAGGGTGCCCTCGGGCAGGCCGTGGGCGAGGTCGGCGCTGGTCATCGCTTCGGGCGGCCACAGCCGCAGGACCCCGTCCACGTCGCAGAGGAGGGCACGCGGTGCACCGTTCTGCGCGCCCACGGGGGTCAGCCCTGGTTCTGGGACATGTAGCGGGCGAACTCGTCCAGCGAGATCCGGTGGTCGCCGTCGCTGTCCATCGCCCGCACCACGTCGGCGGCCTGTTCGTCGGTGGTCTGGTCACCCAGGTTGCGCATCAGTGACGCCAGCTCCTGCGCGGAGATGAGACCGTCGCCGTCGGTGTCGACGAGGGCGAAGGTGGCGGCGTAGTCGGCGGTCTCGGCCATCGGGGGTCACACTCCGGGTCTGCTGGGGAGGGGGAACGGGCTCGCGCCAGGCTACCGGTGGCCGCGCGTGCGGGCCAGTGGTGTACGGAAGCCGGGTCCGGAGAGGTGGCCCGGTAGGCCCGCCGTATTGAGGAGCGCCACATCGCCGGGCCCGCCTGGACAGCGGTGACAACGGCCGAGGGGCCGCACGCCCCGCGTGCGGCCCCTCTGTGGCGACAGTTGGTCCTTTGGCCCGTCAGTGGGTGCTGGTGGCCGCCTTCGACCCGATCCAGCGGGCCACCACGGTGAACGCCAGCACCAGTACGAAGAGGCAGAGTGCGGCGCCCCAGGCGCGGTCGATACCGGCCTCGAAGGGCTGGGCGGCGCCCCGGTACAGCTGCATCGGGACCGCGCCCTGCGGGTCGCCCTGAAGGGAGGTGACAACCAGGCCGGACCCGAAGGCGGTCAGCAGCAGCGGGGCGGTCTCACCGATGCCTCGGGCCACGGCCAGCATCGAGCCGGTGGTCAGGCCGGGAGCGGCAGCGGGCAGGACCGTGTGCACGATCGTCTGCCACTTGCGGGCGCCCAAACCGTAGCTGGCGTTGCGAATCTCATTGGGGACGAGCCGGAGCATCTCCTCCGCGGACCGGGTGACGATCGGCAGCATCATAACGGCGATCGCCACCGCGCCTGCGAAGGTACCGAAGCCCAGACCGCCCCAGCCGATCACCAGCAGCCCGTACACGAACAGGCCCACGAAGATCGACGGGATACCGGTCATCACGTCGGTGAAGAACCGGATCGCCGAGGTCATCCGGTTCGGGCCGTACTCGACGATGTAGACGGCCGTAGCGATGCCGAACGGGATGGACATCAAGACGGCCAGCGCCATGATGTACAGCGTTCCGAAGAACCCGGCCGCGTAGCCGCCGCCGTCGCGCCGGGGCGGCGGCTCGGTCTGGGTGATGAAGTCCAGGTTGACCACGCCGATGCCCCGACGGGTCACCTCGAAGATGATCAGGACCAGCGGGATCATGGCGATGACCATGGCCGCGGTCAGGGCCACGGTCGCCGACCGGTCCTTGAAGCGCCGGTACGCGGACCCCGGAGGGCGCTCGCTCAACGGGGCGGGGCGGCGTGGTGGGGCGGTTGTGGTGCTCATACGGCGGCGTCTCCCGTCATGCGCCCCAGGCGCCAGACGATGATACGGGCGAGGATATTGACGATCATCGTGACCAGGAAGAGGGCGACACCGATCGCCATCAGCCCGGTCCTGGCCTCCGGCGTTGCCTCACCGAAGGTCGCGGCGATGTGCGAGGCCATGCTGCTGCCCGTCCCGAACAGGCTCGCCCCCCAGGACTGGGAGCCGCCGATCAGCATCAGGACCGCGATGGTCTCTCCCAGCGCGCGGCCCAGGCCCAGCATGGCCGCGGCGACGATCCCGGAGAAGCTGGCGGGGAGGACCACCTTGCGCATGACCTCCCAGCGGGTGGATCCGAGCGCGTAGGCGGCCATGCGCTGGTCGATCGGGTGGACCGCGATGACCTCGCGGATGATGGCGGTCATGATCGGCAGGATCATGATGGCCAGCACGATCCCGGCGGCCAGGTAGCCGACGCCCCGGATCGGTCCCTCGAAGAGGAAGACCCAGCCGAGGACGCTCTCGAGGACCTCGAAGAAGGGGCGCAGGACGTTCGGTAGGAACCAGTGCAGGCCCCAGAGGCCGAAGATGACGCTCGGCACCGCGGCGAGCAGCTCCACCGTGTAGGAGAGCGGCTTGGCCAGGCGGCGCGGGGCCAGGTGCGTGATGTAGAAGGCGACCATGATCGCCAGCGGCAGCGCGATGACGATGGCGATGGCCGAGGTGACCAGGGTGCCGTAGATGAACGGCCAGGCACCGTAGGTGCCGGTGATCTCGGTCCGGGAGTTCCCGGTCTGCCACTCTTCGCCGAACAGGAAGCCGAAGAAGCCCTCCTTGGCGAAGACGGGCCAGGCCTCGGAGGTGGTCCGGATGACCATCAGCGCCAGGATGACCAGCACGATCGTTCCGCAGGCCGCGACGGCCCACTTGAAGATCGGGTCGGCGAAGCGCCCCTTGCTGGAACTCAGCGTGCCCCGCCGGGGTTCCTCCGGGGCCGGGGCCTCGGGGGCCTCAGTGGACATGGTGCGTCTCCTCTTGATGGCTTTCGTGGGAGTCGGAGAGCGGTGCGCCGGGCGACGCGTGGCGGCTCGCTGTTCCGCCGGGCACGCCCGGACCCGGGGCCGGGCCCGGGCGGAAGGGAACGGGGTCGGGGCGGGCCCCGACCCCGGTGGGGTGTTACTCGTCGGTGTCGTTCTCTGCGTCCCCGTCGGCGTCGTCGCCGTCCGCGTCGCCTTCGTCGGCTTCACCGTCGTCAGCGCCGTCACCGGCGCCGTTCTCGGAGTTGGTGCGCTCGATCTCGGTCAGCACGCGCTCCTTGAGCTCGTCGCTCAGCGGGGCGTAGCCGAGCTCCGCGACGACCTCGTTGGCTTCCTCGTCCTCCAGGGCCCAGGTCCAGAAGTCGATGAGCGCGTCCGCGGTCTCGTCGTCGTAGCCGCAGGTGTAGGTGAAGATCCAGTTGGTGCCGGCGATCGGGTAGCCCTCACCGCCGATGTCGTCGATGCTGAAGCGGAAGTCTTCGGGGATGTCCGCCTCCTCGGAGGCGGCGGTGGTGGACTCCAGGGTCGGCTCGATCGGTTCGCCGTCGGCATTGATGACGGTGGCCGAGGCCAGGCCGGCCTCGTCCACGTAGGCCTGGTTCACGTAGCCCACGCCGCCCGGGTTCTGGCTGATGCCCTGGGCGACACCGTCGTTCTGCTGACCGCCGACCAGGCCGTCTGCCCAGTCGATCTCGCTGCCGCTGCCGTACTCGTCCGCCCACCAGTCGACCTCGTGGCTGAGGTAGTGGGTGAACACCTCGGTGGTGCCGGAGCTGTCGGAGCGGTGCACCGGGACGATCCCGTCGTCGGGCAGGTCCATGTCCGGGTTGAGTTCCTCGATCGCCGGGTCCGTGTAGGTGTCGATCTCACCGGAGAAGATGCCCGCGATCGCCTCGGCGTCCAGGACCAGGCCCTCCAGGTCCGGGTTGTCGAAGGCGATGACGACCGAACCGAACACGACGGGGAACTGGATGGCTTCGCAGCCGCGGGCCTCCGATGCGGTCTCCAGGTCCTCGTCGGTGAGGTAGCGCTCGGACGAGCCGAAGTCGACCGTCTGCTCGAGGAACTGCTCGATGCCGGCTCCGGAGCCGACACTCTGGTAGTTGATGCTGATGCCCGGCTGGACATCGTTGGAGTAGGTGTGCATCCAGTCCTGGAACAGAGGGTCCGGGAAGCTGGCGCCGGCGCCGGTCAGCGAGCCGCTGAGATCGGCGCCGCCGTTCGCGTCATTGGTCTCCCCGCCACCGTTGCTGCACGCGGCCGCGAGCAGGGGGATGGCCGCCAGAACGGCGAGCTTGGAACGCCCGTTGCGCATGTCGTAGTTCTCCTCGTTGAATCACCGCTGTCGGGGCTGACGTAAAACGACACTAGGCGCGTAGAAAGTCGCTGCGTCATCGAAATAGCGGCCGTTGGGTAGAAGGCGGATGAATGACGGGTGAATGAATGTCACTATTCAATAACGGGCGCGGTGCGTGATGGTGTCCGTGGTATCGGGTGAGCGGAGGGAATCTGCCCTGAACTGCGGTTATGACCGGGCTGTCGGTCGCGTCGCGGATGTTCGGGCGTCGGGAAGATGACGCATCCGATTTCTCGTCGGTTCACCCGGACATGAGCCATGGAAAAAAGTGACGGAAACATGAACGGTGAGCCTCTCCGGATTTTTCGGAGGGCCCTCCTGGAGGTTTCTGTTTCTTCCCTGGGTGCCGCCTACCCGCCGTTCGTGGTGTCCAGCCGGTAACCGATGCCGCGGACCGTGTGGATGAATCGGGGGTTGGCCTCAGAATCACCGAGTTTGTGCCGGAGGCGGCGGATGTGCACGGCGATCGTGTTGTTCACCGGGGGGAGGGGCTTGCGCCAGACCTCGGTCCACAGCTCCTCGCGGCTGACCACTCTGCCGCTGTGCCTGAGCAGGAAGTCCATGATCCCGAACTCCCGCAGTGCCAGGTCGACCGGCTGCCCGTCCACGAACAGCCGGTGGCCGAGCGCGTCCAGTTCCAGGTCGCCCGAACGCAGCGCCGACGGCGCACCGGGAACCACGGCCGGAGTTCCGTCCGGGCCCGGCAGCGAGCCCCGCAGCAGCGCCGCCAGTTCGGGGATCCGGTAGGGGCGGTTCACGCACGCGGTCGCCCCCGCTGAGAGCGCGCGCATCGCCCGTTGGGAGTCGCCCGGACCGACCCCGATGAGGATGGGGATATCCGTCGCCCTCCGGGTCACCCGCACCAGCGTCTCCAGGTCCACCTCAGACGGCGCCGCGCTGGTCAGCAAGGTGTCCGGGCGCATCAACCCCACGCGGAGCAGCGCCTCGGCGCCGTCCACGCAGACCGTGATGTCCACGTCGTGGCCGCTCAGCGAGAGCACGAGCTGATGCGACTGCTCGGACTCCGGTTCCACCAGCAGGACCCGAAGCGGACCCTCCGCCCGGTCCACCCGCTCCACCCGCACCTCGTCGTCCGGCGCGCCCGAAGGCGGGGGAACGGTTGAGGAAGGGGTGGGCGCGGGCATGGGCGGGTCCACTTCGTCGAGGGGATGGCCGGGTGGAACGCGGGGCGTTGTTATCCGAAGCGTCCGGAAATGTAGTCCTCGGTGCGCTGGTCGGCGGGCTTGCTGAAGATCGTCGCCGTCTCGTCGTACTCGACGAGGCTTCCGTAGCGGTCCCCGGCGTCGTCCACGGCGGCGGTGAAGAAGGCGGTGCGGTCCGAGACGCGCGCCGCCTGCTGCATGTTGTGGGTGACGATGACGATCGTGAACTCGGCCGCCAGCTCGTACATCAGGTCTTCGATCTTGAGCGTGGCAATCGGGTCGAGCGCCGAACAGGGCTCGTCCATGAGGATGACCTCGGGGTTCACCGCGATGGTGCGCGCGATGCACAGGCGCTGCTGCTGGCCGCCGGAGAGGGCGAAGGCGCTCTCCTTCAGCTTGTCCTTGACCTCGTCCCACAGGGCGGCCTTGGTCAGGGTCTCCTCGACCAGGTCGTCCATGTTGGCGCGCGAACCGTTGATCCGGGGGCCATAGGCGACGTTGTCGTAGATGGACTTGGGAAATGGGTTGGGCTTCTGGAAGACCATGCCGATCCGGCGGCGGACCTCGATCGGATCCACCTCGGGGGCGTACAGGTCCTCGCCGTGGTAGGTCACCTTCCCCTCGACCCGCGCACCCGGGATGAGGTCGTTCATCCGGTTGAGCGTGCGCAGGACCGTGCTCTTTCCGCAGCCGGACGGGCCGATCATCGCGGTGATCTGCTGCGGGCCCACCTTCAGGCCGACGTCGCGCACGGCTCGGTTGGTCCCGTAGATGATCGACAGGTCGGAGATGTCGAAGACGGGGGTGCCGAGGTCGGGGACCTCGCGGTTGTACCGGACGGTGTCGGGGGCGATCCCGCGGCCGGACTCGGTGCCGCGCGGGGTAGCGGTGTTGCTGACAGACATGGGGCCACTTCCGGGTCGGACGGAGTTCGGTGGTCCCGCGGGGCGAACCCGCGGAGCGCGGTCGGTACCCATGCAAATATGTCCATGTGAAGCGGGGGTGAACGAACCCCGTGGTCAAGGTGAACGTGGGCGGTGGAGTGGGAAGCCCCCGGTGACCTTCCGGTGTCGCCCCGTCCGGAGGCGGTCACATCGGTACGAGGTCGGGACGCATCCCGCGGAGCGCCGTGGCCAGCGCCCCGGTGTTCCAGCCGATCGAGACGGTGATCCGGGTGAGCGGGTGCTCGACGGAGGCGGGTGACTCGGTGTCCTCGTAGGGCGAGAAGGTGCACCAAGTCGGCGTGTGCGTGACCATGTCCGGTCCGTGGAGGAAGATGAGGACCACCTTCTTCTCCGAGTTCGCCTTGGTCCCGCGGACACTGGCGGTCCGGGCCATACGCACGTCGTCCCAGGACAGGAAGAGCGTGCGGCCCTCGAACCACAGCAGGGGTTCCTGGACCAGGGTGATCCCGGCGTTGTCGACCGAGGCCCCTTGGACCGTGAAGAAGCGCGGCGCGCTCCAGCACACCCCCGCCCAGAGCAGCAGGAGCAGGGCAGTGCTGAGGACGTAGAACGGGATCGGCGCTCCGGGGCCCGTGCCCGCCAGGTCCGCTGCCGCCACCCGGGCGCCCTGCCAGGTGCCGGATCCGGCGATGAACAGCGCGAACGCCCACCCCAGGGCCCGGCGCGGGCGAACGTCAACCCATGCGGGGTCCGGCGCGAACCGGTCCGGCGTCTGGACGGGCTGCCGGGCCTCCGGGCCGGACCAGCGCTGTGTGTCGGCGCGTTCGGCCACGGCGGCGTCGAGCAGGTCGGGGCGTGCCCGGCGCAGCAGTTCGAAAAGCTCTCTGGCACGTGCGGGGGTGAGCATGTCGATGAGCAGCAGGGGCCGGGGCGCGGAGCATCCCCACCTGTTCCGGCCGGCCATGACCAGCGGTGCCCACCGCGGCAGCCGCATCTCGTGGTCGGCCCGGTGCAGGTGCACCTCCGCGATGCCGCGGTGGCGCTCCCCGTTACTGCGACTGCTTGAGGCTATGTGGTGGATGTCGTGCCAGGCGACGAACGCCTGGTGGCCTCGGAACCACCACCGGCGCTCCTTGAGTACGGAGATCCCGTTGGGGCCCACCTGGACCCCTTGGACGGTCGAGAACTGGGGCAGGTAGGCGACCAGCACGCACATGACCACCAGTGCGGCGGCACCGATACCCAGCAGCGGCAGGACGAGCTCCGCGGCCAGGATCCGGTCCCTGCCCGCGGTGATGTCGTCGAGGACCATGCGGAGCGGGAGCAGTCCCGTGAGTACGAACGCGCCGGTGGCCGCCAGGAACCCATAGCGCCAGGTGCGGATGCGGCGTTCGCGGGCGCTCACGAATCCCGTGACGGCAGGGTGCTGAGGACCAGTGCCGGGTTCCGGACGGGTGGGCGGAGGGGGAACGGGCGCGGGGGCAGACGTATCCGAGGGAGGGACGGGGTGTCCGGCGTGCCCGGGCGGGGTGTGTCCGGAGGGGGCAGGGGGCCCGGGCTGGGTGTGCGTTCCCGGCGGTATCGGGTGAGCCTGCCGGGGTTGTGGACGGACGGCGGAGCCGCCCTCGAAAAGCCCTTCTGGGCAGTGCGTGCTGAGCGCCTCGACCAGCGGTCGGCGCTGTTCCGGAGCCAGGGGGATGCGCACTTGGGGGAAGTCGGCGCCACCCGCCCCCTCAGGGATGAGGCTCAGCCACGAGGGCAGGACGTGCGCTGGCGGGGTTCGGTACAAGTACGCCGTGAAGTGCTGGATGCTGCCCTCACCGACCACGGTTCCGCGGGTGTTGGGGGGCGGCTCGAACCGGAAGCCCCGGGACTTGCGCCAGGGCACCGAGAGCTTGCGGCCGCGGAACCACCACAGCGGTCGCTGGATGAAGTCGACACCTTCCGGGCCTACGGCGATGCCCTGCGCGGTGAGTGCCCGCGGCAGTGACCAGAGCAGCACCAGGACTACTACCAGCGCGGCAGCACAGACCACAGCGTTGCGGAGGAGGTCCTCGAACTCGGCTCCGGCAGAGGCCAGGAGGGTGGTGAGCGAGATGGCGAAAGTGAGGACGGCGGCGACCAGGCCGACGCCCCACAGCCCGCGGCGTATACCGCGCAGGTCGAGCCAGGCCTGCTGTTCACTGGTGGGGGAATGCACGCAGCACAGTGAAGCAGAGACGGCGGGTCCGTTGGCCGCCGAGGCCGCATCCGGTCACGTCCGACCCGCACCCCCACTGACCGCGCCGGTCGGCGCCGACGGGTACCGAGAGGGCCTACACCTTGCTGATCAGGTCCGGTTGTCGATCAGGTCGGGGCGGATGGCGCGGACCGCCTCGGTCACCCGCTTCTGCAGCGGTTCCCGGATGTCGAGCCGGACCCGCGTGAGCGGCTGGTGGGCGGTGGCGGGGGGCTCTCCTATCTCCCTCTGCTCGAGCTCACACCAGTGGGGGACTGAGGTGAGCAGGTCGGGGTGGTGCATAAAGGCGCTGAGCCGGTGTCGGCCCGCGTTGGAGCCGGCGATGCGGGGTGTGTCCTCTCTGACCAAGAGGATCTGTCCCCAGGGAAGGTGGGCGGTGCTGCCGCTGGACCACAGGAAGGGGCCCTGGACCAGGGTGATGCCGTATCCGTCCACGGAGATCCCTTGGTGTGCCAGGCGGTTCGGCATGATCCGGATCGACACGATGCTGAAGACAGTGCCGGCGAGCCCGAGCCCGATGACGTATCCCAAGGCCTCCCCCGAGCCGGAGAGGGTGAATTCGAGGAGGTTGTAGGCCCACGCGCACCACAGGAAGGCCAGGGGCACGGCGCCCATCAACCATGCGCGCAGGGTCTCGTGGCGCAGGTTCATCCACAGGGTGGGTGCGTGCGCTGGGTCGGCCCACGGCCGGTTCTGTGCCCCTGGGAACCCCTGCTGCCCCGGGCCCTGCCGCCCCGGCCCCTGCTGTCTGCGCGCTTGTTGTGCGTGGTGGTGGGCCCGTGCGTCCTTTTCTCGGGCGTGCTGCTTCTCGAGCCTCTCGACGGAGAGGTCGGGGCGGGCCATGCGCAGAATCTTCAGCAGGTCCTCGGCCTTCCGGCCCCCGCGCAGGCGCAGGAGGAGGACCGGGTGGTGGGGGGCGGTGAAGCGCCACTTGGTCTCGCCGGCCATCACCAGCCGCGCCCATGGGGGCAGTCGCATCTCGCGGGTGGTGCGGTGCAGGTGGACGCTGATTTCGAGGACGGCATGCCGGCGGCTCCCCACCGTGCGCGAGTCGAAGTGGTGGACGTCCTGCCAGCCGACGTGGGCCCGCTCGCCGTTGAACCACCATTTCGGGTTGCGGTAGATGCTGATGCCGTAGGCGTCCACGTGGACGCCCTGCGGGGTCAGCGCCCGTGGCGCCGACGAGACCTGGACCATGACGAAGGCGCCGGCGGCCATGATCAGCAGGGGGAGGAAGACCAGGGGGAGCACGAGACCGCCGTCACTCGCGGCGGCATCCAGTCCGAGGTAGATACCGAGCCCGGTCGCCATCAGGAAGTAGGTCACCGAGAGCACCGTCCGCAGCACCCAGTCGAAGGTCTGGGACCCGCCGTAGTCGACTGTGGCCGTTCCGGGTGCGTTCTTCGGCGCCTGGCCCGGTACGCCGGGAGCACCCGGTGCGGGGTGGGCCCCCGGGCCGTTCGCGGGGCCTCCCGGCCCGGGGATGTGTGTCGGGCTGCCCTGGCCGACCAGGTGTGGGCGGTGTCCCCGGAACGCGGCTACGAGCTGCTTGATCTCGTCCTGATCCAGCGTCACGTGCACGCGCGGAAGGGGGCTGAACGCCGGGAGTTCGGGATCGTCGGCCCCCTCGGCGACGTGCCCGAGCCAGGTCGGCGCCTGCTCCTTCGGCGGGGTGCGGTGTAGGTACAGGGAAACCGTTCCCGGTACCAGGCTCGGATCATCGGCCCCGTCGCCGTCGGAGATCCATACGACCTCGTGCCAGGGCACACGCATTGTGCGCCTTCGGATCCACCACTTCGGTTTCTGGACGAAGGACACGCCGCCGGTATCGACACCCACCCCCTGTTCGGTGTACGCCCAGGGCAAGGCATACAGGAGGACGAAGGCGAGGCCCAGGAAGGCGCACAGCAGAACGCCGGCGATGATCGCCGCGAGCGTTCCGTCCAGGACCGCCACGCTCAGGGCGACGAGGAGGAGGACGACGGCCACCGCGGAACCGCAACCCAAGACGGTACGGTTGTCGCTCCCCAGCGCCACCCACAGCGGCGGTGGCGGAGGCGACGGCGGTCCGCCATAGGGGTGACCTGGTGCGGGTCCCGGCGGGAGCTGCCCCGGCGGAGGCGACTGCGGAGGCGGAGGCTGGGCGCCGGGGTGCGGGTGGCCGTACGGTCCACCGGGCCCTTGGTGGGGTGGGTACATGCTTGGCCGATCTGGAGGGAGTGGCTAGGGGCCGGTTGCGGTCTCAGACCGTGACCACCAGGTCCGGCCGGGCCGCGTAGACCGTTTTGGAGAACCGGATGCGCTGCTTGGCCGGTGCCCTGACGGTGACCCGGGTGAGCGGTGCGTTGGGGCTCGCGGGGGCTTTGTCGTTCGCGCGGTTGTCGAGTTCGCACCAGTTGGGGGCCGTGGACAGCGCGTCGGGGTAGTGCATGAACACGTGGAGAAGTCGGCTGTCGGTATTGGCGACCTTCTCCTCCCGCACCATGCGGATCCCGGTCCAGGGCAGGTGGGCGGTGCGTCCCTCGAACCACAGGAAGGGCTCCTGGACCAGGGTGACGCCCGCACCGTCCACGTTGATTCCCTGCTGGGCGAGGCAGCGGGGCATGGCCCTTAGGGACCACAGGCTGAGCGGGACGGTGAGTAGGGCGAGCACGATGATGCCGCCCACAGTGTCCGGAACCTCGCCCAAGACGGATGTGAAGACCCCGAACCCGATCACGCTCCAGAAGTACAGGAGGATCGCGGCGCCGAGCGCCCACGTACCGGTCCGGAACATGCGGAGGCTGATCCAGTCAGCGGGGACGTGCGCGGGGTGGGGGGCGTGCGGGGCCCGGCCGTACTGCTGGGCATGCCAGTGCGCCTGCTGTTGGCGGGCGTCGTGCTGCTGGACGGCCCGCTCGGCCACCTGCTCGCGGAACAGGTCCGGGCGTGCTTGGCGCAGGTGGCTCGTCAGGGGGCGCCGGATACCGAGGTTGCTCAGATTGAGCACCAGGGCCGGTCGGTGAGAGGCGGTGGCCCGCCATTTGCTCTGGCCCGGCATGAGGAGCCGGGCCCAGGAGGGCAGGCGCAGTTCGTGGTCCAGCCGGTGCAGATGGATCTCGAGGGTGTGGGTGCTGGTCTTGCCGCTCTTGTAGTGGTTGGTGTCGAGGTGGTGGATGTCGTGCCAGCCGACGTGCGCGCTGTCGCCGTGGAACCACCACTTCCGTTCCCGGAACATGTGGATGCCGTACGCGTCCACCCGGACGCCCTGCTTCGCCCAGTACTGGGGCATGGTGACGACCATGAACCAGCTGTAGATGAGCGATGCCAGAAGGATGATCCCGGGCACGGACAGGGGGACGAGGTCGACGGGTGAGGTGGCCGACTGGAGCAGGATCACGATCGGCGCGCCCATGAAGAGGCCCATGAAGAGGGCGGGGATCAGCCCCACGAACCATTCGAGCCGTCTCTTCGTGCGGACCTCGAACGGTGCCTGTGGTTGACCCGCGGAGGGATGACCGGCTTGGGGGTGGCCCGCCGCCTGCGGGTACCCGGCCTGGGGAGGGCCGTGGTGTCCGGGCACCGGGGTGTGGAACGTGGGCCGGGGCGCCGCGGTGAGGTCGGGGCGCCAGGCGCGGACCGCCTCGACCAAACGGTTCTGCTGCTCGCCCGCGGAGGGGAAGGCCAGCCGGGCCAGCGGGCTGTAGTCCTCGCTCTCGGGGTTGTCGGCCCCCTCTGCCACGTGGTTGATCCAGGTGGGGGTGAGCTCCGTGGGCGGGGTGCGCCGGAGGTAGTAGGAGATCGAGCTCGCCCTGTTCTTGACCGCGACGATCTCGTGCCAGGGCACGATCAGGGTTCGGCCCTTGAACCACCACTTGGCCTTCTGGTCGAAGGTGATCCCACTGGCGTCCACACCGATCCCCTGTGCCGTGGTGACCCTGGGGACGGCGCGGAACAGGAAGAAGGCGCATAGCAGGGCGAACACCAGGAGGAAGATCGTGGTCCCGAGCGCGCTTTCGTCCCGGCCGACGAGGGCGGCGGTGAACAGCGCCAAGGCGAGGACCAGGACGATCGCGACGGCGCCGCACCCCCACAGGCCGCGCCGTTCCCGGCCGAGGTCCTCCCAGAACGGGGACGGCGGCGCCGACTGGGGCGGAGGTGTCTCGTACCGCTGCTGGTGCTGCGGGTACTGGGGTGGCGGGGCGCCGTACGGCGCCCCGTGCTGGGGGCCGGTGCCGTACTGCTGCGGCGTCGGCGGAGGGCCGTACTGGCCGGGCGCGTGTCCGGGGGGACCCATGGGAGGAGTGGGGTTCGGGCGACCGGGCTGGCCCCCGTGACCCTGAGGAGGGGGAAGCATGGCGCCAATTCTGGCATCGCTTCCTTCACACTGAGCGCGTACGGCCACACTCGGCCACCTGAGTTAACACAGTGAATGTCGCCGGTCACCAGGGGGTGTCGGTGGGGTGGGGGTCTGGCACTCAGCTGCCCCGCCCCTGCCGCAGGAGCCCCGCCTCGGGGCCGGCGTCACGCCCTGACCACCAGGTCCGGCCGGGCCGCGTGCGCCGCCTTGGAGAACTGGATGAGCGACCGGTCCGGTGCCCTGACGACGATCAGCGTGAGTGGATCGGTGGTGCTCGCCGGAGCCTTGTGATCCGCCCGGTTGCTGAGGAAACACCAGGTCGGGGCCGTGGAAAGCGCGTCCGGGTGGTGCATGAACACGTGGACGAGCCGGCTGTTCCCGCTCACCTTCTCCTCCCGGACCACGCGGACCTCGGTCCAGGGCAGGTGCGCGGTGCGCCTCGCGCACCACAGGAAGGGCTCCTGGACCAGGGTGATGCCCGAGCCGTCCACCTCGATCCCCTGGCGGACCAGGCAGCGGGGCAGGGACCGCAGGGACCAGAAGCTCAGCGGCACGGTGACCAGGGCCAGGAAGAAGACGGTGACGGCGAAGGGTACATGGCCCGTGAGGGCTACGCGGACGCCGAGCACGATGAGGACCCAGGAGCCCAGCAGCATCGCCGCGCCGATCGCCCACACGCCGATCCGGTTCAGGCGCAGACTGATCCATGCGGTGGTGGTGCGCGCGGGGTGCGCGGCTCGCGTCGGCCGACCGGTCCGGTGGTCCCGACCGTGGTCCCGCGGGTGTGCCGGCTGCGGACGGGCTCCCTGTCCTTGGCCGTCCTCCCGCCGTTGCCGGACCCCCTGCGCCTGAAGGGCCTCCTGCGCCCGGGCGGCCGGTTCGACCGCCCGGTCACGGCAGAGGTCCGGAACGGTTCGGCGCAGGTGCTCCAACAGGGAGTACCGGTGGCCGATACCGTTCATGTTGAGTACCAGCGCCGACCGGTGCGCGGCGGTGACGCCCCATCTCCGTTCGCCCTCCGCCAGCAGTCGGCCCCAAGCGGGCAGGCGCAGGCCCTGGTCCGTCCGGTGCAGATGGATCTCGACGACGGAGACACGGTTCTTCCTGGTCAAGTCGAAGCTCGACTGGGTGCTGCTCGAGTCGATGTGGTGGATGTCGTCCCAGCCGACGCGTGCGCTGGTGCCGTCCAACCACCACTTCCGTTCCCGGTACAGCTGGATGCCGTCGCCGTCCACCCGCACTCCCTGCTTCGCCCAGTACCGCGGCACGGTGGCGATCATGAGCCCGAGGTGGAAGAACACCGCGCAGGCGGCGCCCGCGGCGAGGCCCACAGGGACGAGCACATCCGGCGGCAGGGCCGCTTCCAGCACGAGTATCGCCAGTACCGCCCCGGCGATGCCGAGGATGAGGCTGACCGGGAAGGCCTTGAGGGCCGCGGAGAACCATGCGAACCGTCTTGTGGTCCGGATCTCGAACGTTGCCTGAGGCGCGCGGCTGGACGGGGTCGTGTGATGGTCCGGGCGACCGGGGTAGCGCCCGTCGCTCCGGGGCGGGAGAGACATGCCACCGATTCTGGCACCGCGTGTCCAGCGTCTCGGGAGTGCGCCCTAGACCGAGCGCGCCACTGTCGTGCGCGCCGTCGTTCGCGGTGGTGCGGCTGGTTCCGGGTTCCGGAACGCGAACGCCCCGACGGCGCCCCTGCCGGGGCGTCCGCCGGGGCGGTCGAAGTCTGGGTACCGCTCTACTGCTGGGCGTCGTCGCCCTGCTCGGCGATCTTGTTCTTGACTTCCTCCATGTCCAGCTCCCGCGCCTGGGTGATCAGGCTTTCCAGGGCCTCGGCGGGGAGTGCGCCCGGCTCGTTGTAGATGACCGTCTGGTCCCGCACGATCATCAGGGTCGGGATGGACTGGATCTTGAACTCGAACGCGAGCTCACGCTGCGCCTCGGTGTCGACCTTGGCATGCACGATGTCGGTGTGCTTGTCCGAGGAAGTCTCGAATACCGGGGCGAACTGACGGCAGGGTCCGCACCAGTCCGCCCAGAAGTCGATGAGGACGAATTCGTTGTCCTTCAGCGTCTCGGCGAAGTTGTCTTTGGTGAGTTCGACGGTGGACACGTGGTCTCCTGCCTCTTCGTTCGTCTTGTTGGTGTCGACCGGTGGCCAACTGCCATCCTCCTGGGTGCTACAGCGGTCGTGCCCACTCGTTTGTTCCACATGCCTCAGGGGTGCTTCGGGCCCCGGCCAAGTGCTGGTTTCCGACACAACACGTGTTGAATACCTGTTTGGGAGGAAAATCCGAACGCGGCTAGTGTCAGCTCGAGGGGCACGGGTTCACTGCCATGACCTGTGCTCCCTCTGTGGGCCGAACGCCGAAAACGGGGGTACCGATGAGCGCTGAGGCGCACGAGGGAGAACGGGACGTCGACTACCGCTTCACCCTGGCCAACGAACGTACCTTCCTCGCGTGGATCCGTACCGCATTGGCTCTCCTCGCGGGAGCGGTCGCCGTCCTGCACCTGCTTCCGCTCGGTTGGGACGAGGCGCCGCGCACGGTCGTCGGTCTGCTCCTGGCGGTCCTCGCCGGTGTGGTGACCGTGTACGCGCCGATGCGCTGGTACCGCGTACAGGCCGCCATGAGACGGGGGGAGAGCTTGCCGACGAGTGCGCTTCCGCTCGTGACCACGTTCGCGGTCGGGCTGGTGTGCGTCCTGGTCCTCCTCGGCAACCTGCTGTGAACCGGCGGGTGGAACGGGATCCAGGGCTCCAGCCCGAACGCACGCTGCTGTCCTGGCAGCGCATGCTCATACTGCTCGTGGTGGTGGCGCTGCTGTACCTGCGCGGCCCGCTGGTGCCCGGATCCACCGTGGTGCCCGAGGTCGACCCCCTGCTCCGAGTGGGTGTCATGGCCTTCGCCCTGCTGATGTGTGCGGGCCTCGGGCTGCACCTGTGGCTGAGGTGGCGCCGTACCGCGTTCGGGCTGCGGGAACGGGACACGGGTGAGCCCCCGCTGAACGTGGCCCGACCGTGGGCGATGGTCGCGCTGAGCTCGGGTGTCCTCGCCCTGACGGTGGTCGTGGTGCTGACGGTCATCGTGTCGTGAGCAGGTGACACGCCCTGTGTACGGGCGGGGCCATGCTCTCTCTGTGCACGGACCGCGGTCATGCCCTGTGTACGGGCGGGGTGGTGGCTTGGGTGGGCACTGTGTCCGGCTCGTGCCCTGGGACGGGCATGTGCCCTGCGGCGGGCGGTGGCCGGGTCACCGAGGCGGGGGCCGGGCCTCGTCGCACCCTTCGTTGCTGTTCGGCGGTCGGTGGCCGACGGGACTTCCTGGGGAGGGGTTCGGGTGGCGGGGCACCCGACGGGATGTCCTCCCGGCCGACTCTTACCACTGAAGCGGAGTTAAGCCGGGGTCGGCACCGACGCGCTCGAACGGCGCTGCTCGACGATTGATCCGATGATGTCGTTCAGGTCCCTGGTCGGTTCGTAGCCGATCAGGCGAGCGGCCAGGGAAGTGTCCGGGAACCGGCGCTGCATGTCCTCGTAGCCCTCCCCGTACGCCTCCTCGTAGTCGATGTAGGTGATCGCGCTGCTGGACCCGGTCAGTTCAACGACCCGGTCCGCCAGCCCCTTGATCGAGACCTCCTCGCGTCCGCCCAGGTTGACCGCCTGGTTGTAGGCTTCGGGGGTTTCCATCAACCGGGTCAGCGTGGGCACCACGTCGTACACCGAGCCGAAGCAGCGGCGCTGGGTGCCCGTGCCGTACACGGTGATGGGCTCGTTCGACAGTGCCTGGTCGACGAAGCGCGGAACGACCATGCCGTACCGGCCCGTCTGCCGCGGTCCCACCACGTTGAAGAAGCGCGTGATGACGCACGGCACGCCGGACTCCACGCCGTGGACGTAGGCGACCAGCTCGTCGAGGCCCTTGGCCGCCGCGTAGGACCAGCGGCTCTTGATGGGCGAACCGTAGATCCGGTCGTCGTTCTCCTTCAGGCCGTTGGCGTCGTTCTTGCCGTAGACCTCACTGGTCGAGGCCACCATGTACGGAACGCGGTGCTTGACCGCGGACTCCACGATGTTCTCCGTTCCGTGCAGGTTGATGCGGAGCGAGCGCAGCGGGTTGTCGACGATGTTGTAGACACCCACTGCCGCGGCGAGGTGGTACACGGTGTCAGCTTCCGCGACGAGCTCGTCGACGAGCTTGCGGTCCAGGATGTCTCCCTGGACGAAACGGAATCCGGGTGTGTTCTCCACCTGTGCCAGGTTCGACCGCGACCCGGTCGAGAGGTCGTCGAGGACGACGACCTCGTGTCCCTGCGCGACCAGGTGATCGCACAGGTGGGAGCCGATGAACCCGGCTCCGCCAGTGATGACAGCCTTCATGGTTTCCCCTCCACTACGGGCGATGTGCTAGTTCTGTACTTCATGGGGATAGGTCTTCGCGTGTATGGCAGGCGGGGGAGCTCGTGCAAGGCCCTGCCCGTCAGGCCAGATGGCGCAGGACGTGGTAGCCCTCGCCGAGGGCGACCCCGGCCTGCATCCCACGGAGGACGGCGAGGCTGCGCAGGGTGAGTTCGGAACGGGTGTGCGGGTGCTCGTGGCTCTGCGAGCCGTAAAGCTCCATTCCCTGGAGCTTGGCCAACAGGTCCTCCTCCTCGAGTTCGACGATGAAGTTGGGGGACTCCACTGGCTCGATCCGCCACTGGTCGGCGGCCTCCTCGAACGCCAGCACCAGCCGGGGGTGGTGGCGCAGACGGGTGTTCGAGGGGCGCAGCGCCGTGTGCACGGCCTCCGCGGCGGCTTTGTGGTCTTGGTTGTAGCTGGTGTGGTGCGGTACGAGCACCACGGTCGGCTTGATACGCGCGATCGAGAGCGGGCTCTCTCGCTCGATCAGCTGCGTCAGGTCCACCCGGGGGACGGAGTCCAGCCTCAGGTGGTGAGTGTCGCCTGGCAGGGCCATGTGCCAGTCGTCCCAGCGGAAGTGCTCAGCTGTCTTCTTGACCTCGGTGTAGCGCTCCTCCGCGGTAGAGAAGCCCTTCGGGGACTGGTCAGCGGTGTCGCCGACCGTCAGGAACTGCACGAAGACCTCTGCGCCCGCGCGCTTGGCCTTGTACATCAGGCCGCCGCAGCCGAGGGTCTCGTCATCGGGATGGGGGGAGTAGACCAGGATGCGTTCCTGTGACCAGTCCGTCGTCATGCCAGTTTCCCGTCCTTTGCCGAATTGGGTGGCGATCGGTGACAACCCGTGTCGTCGGGACCTTGCTGCACCCGGTGCACGGGCGGGCGGTGATCCGCCTGCTGATCCTTTCTGGGTGCCGAATCAGCTTCGGGATCTTGCCTGTCGGAGCACGTGCAGCGAGTCTGGTCCGGCGTTGAGTAGGAGATCGATCGCCGACAGGCGAGGCACGAATTCGTCGGCGGGTCCGCGTGTGTGCTGTGGGTACACCGGGTGCCGGAAGTCCTGCCACTCGATGTCCACCCCGTGGCGGTGCATGATGTCCGGGTCCAGGTAGTCCCTCGCACCGTCTCCCGAGAGCATGGTGTCCGCTCCGGCCTTGGCGCAGATCTGGGCGAGCAGCTCGCTCTTCTGCCCGGGGAACTCCCCGAGCTCACTGGCGCGCAGGATCGGAGTGTCGATCCCGAATCCGCGCATCAGCATGCGTGTGGTCGCTATGGCCAGGTCCGCTAGGTCTTCCCACTCGGTCTCGTACAGTTGGGTGATTTCGTCACCGTAATCGGCCCAGTATGGGGCCTTGCGGTAACCGTGTTCAGCAAGTGCCCTGTAGTGCTTGATTCTCCATTTCTGTGTGTTGTCTATCTTCTTGTCCTGGATGCGCTCGTCGCGGCTCGCTTGTGCGACTGGCACGGTAAGCAGCACGGGCTTGCCCTGTCCCGCCACGTAGTTCCGGTTCTGCCAACCACGGCGTTCGAACTGGACCGTGTCCAGCATGACGAACCGGTCGGAGCGGTCAATCTTGTCGATCAGCCCCAGCCAGGGCCAGTAGTGCGGCTGGTGGACCGCAGCACGAATGCGATCGGTGTCGTCCCTGGTGACGGCGGGTTCGCCGCTGCTGTGTTCCGGGTAGTCGTGGGCAGGATCTGGCGAGGGGGATCGAGAGCCGCCGATCACGCCGGGCATTCTCCTTGTCTCATCGGGTCACTTTTGGCGAAGGTTTCCCGAGTCGCCTACTAAGCAGCGTCGGATTGGCCCGGGGGCATGGCGCGCCTCCGGATGCCTCGCCTGAAATATCTTCTTATGGGTACCACCTCACGCAAGCCCGTGTATACGATTTGCGTGGCCTACATAGGACGCGAACTCGGGTGAACCTCCCGGTCGCGTAGGGCGTCAACCTAACGCCGACTTTGCGGGTTAATGTCGGTCCGAAACCGATAACTTTCGGAGGGTCCTAGGGCTGTGCGTATCGTGCGTTTCATCGGTGGCCTGCTGACCGGGTTGATCGCCCTGGTCCTGGCTACCGCACTCTTCCTCTACTGGTTCGACTTCGCGACGGACATGGCCGCCGCCGCGGGGATCGGCGCCCTCGGCTACGTCTTCCTGTGGATGGCCTTCGGCCTGAACCTGCTGCTGTGGACCGTGGTCGGCCTGCTCCGGGTGACCGAGAGCGGGGCGCGCACCGCCTTCCGGCGAAGGCCCGGCGACCAGCACCAACCGCGGGCGGTCAGCCAAGGTCAGGAACGTGAGCGGGTCCTGGTCGGAGCGGGAGGCCCCGGTGGGGGTGTCGCGCTGGCTGAGGGCGGCTCCGGCGATTCCGTGGGCGGGGGCGCGGTGGCGACCGCCACGCCCAAGGACGCCGCGGTTCCGGCCGACCCCGAGGACGTCAGCATCGCCGTCATCATCCCGGCGCACAACGAGGAGCCGGTGATCGACGCCGCGATCTCCTCGGCGTTGGGCCTGTTCAACCGCTGGGACATCTATGTCGTCTCGGACTCGTCCAAGGACTCCACCGCCGAGATCGCGGCCAAGACCGGCGTGAACGTCCTCGAGCTCCTCACCAACCGGGGCAAGGCGGGGGCCATCGAGGCGGTCATCGAGGAATTCTCACTGACCGAAAACTATGACGGCGTCCTGATTCTGGATGCCGACACCGAGCTCGACGCAGGATACGTCGAAGGCGCCAAGCGTCAACTGACGGATCCGGACGTCGCCGCGGTCGCCGGGTTCGTGGTCTCGGAGTGGAAGCCGTGGGAGCGCAACATCATCGGGCGGATCATCTCCGCCTACCGGGACCGCCTGTATTTCATGCTCCAGTACTTCATGCGTTTCGGACAGACTTGGAAGCGGACGAACGTCGCCTTCATCGTCCCCGGGTTCGCGAGCGTGTACCGGAGCAGGTCGCTACGGGAGATCACCGTCAACCCGCCGGGGCTGGTGATCGAGGACTTCAACATGACCTTCGAGGTGCATCGCAAACGCCTCGGCAGGGTCTCGCTTCGGCCGGACACCAAGGCCTACAGCCAGGATCCGTTCACGCTCCGGGACTATTGGAAGCAGGTCGGCCGCTGGACGCTGGGCTTCTGGCAGACCGTCCGCCGCCACAAGGTGTGGCCGAGCTTCTTCTGGGTGGCCCTCGGGCTGTACATCCTCGAGGTCGTACTCGTGTCCCTGATGTTCCTGCTCACCGTGGTCATCGCGGCGTTCGTGCTGATCGGCACCTTCGGCGGGGAGGTGGTGGCGGGGCTACCGTTCTTCACCGACGGGTTCGACGCGGTGACGGCCTTCCTGCCGCTCACCGCGCTCGCCATCGGCCTGCTCGTGCCCGACTACATGCTGACCTGCGTCATGACGATGGTTCGGCGGCGGCCGTCGTACCTCTTCTACGGCCTGTTCTTCTTCCCGATCCGCATGATCGACGCCTACCTGTCCCTGCGGATGATCCCGAAGGCCTGGACCGCCAAGTCCGACGGCCGGTGGAGCAGCCCCGTCCGGATCGCGAACAAGGACAAGTAGACCTGCTTCCACCTGCGCACATGTGAGATTGTCCGGCATCGGTCACCCCAAGGACCCGCCGGTGCGGGCAGAGCAAGGGCGTGTTCGGTGGATGCTGCCCGTCGCGAGCGGCGCAACAGTGGTGCTGGCACAAGGCCGAAGAAGGAGTCAGCCCGGGTTTGGCTGTCGACTGATGAGAACGCAGTGCAAGTGCCGCTGGGGCGTCGCGTAGCAGGGAAAGTGTCCGCCGGACATGCCCTAGCCTCGATGGAGGGGACCCGACCCTCCTCGGGGCTGAGTTGTTGAATGGGTGGAGTCGCAGTGGACAAGAGACGTGTTTCGTTCGCGTTGTACCGGGTGCTCGCGTACACGACGGGTGTGTTCCTGGTGGGTCTGGTCTTCGTGGCCATGCCCGCGAGGTACCTGGTCGGAGAGACTTCGATGTTCGCTCTGACGGCCGCGCCCGAGGGTTGGGAACACTGGTTCGGCCCCGAGTCCCCGTTGACGCTCTACATCACGGTGCCGCACGGCTACGTCTACATGGCTTACGTGCTCGTCGTCCTGTGGGTCGCCCTGGACCGGCGCTGGGGGGCCGGCCGCACCCTGGGCGTCGCTCTCGCCGGCACCATTCCGATCCTCGGTTTCGTGGTCGAGCACCGTGTGGCCAAGACCGAGCAGGCGAAGGACCGCGAGGCGGAGCAGGCTGCTCAGGAGCCGGTACCCACCGGTTGAGTCGAGTCCCCGCCGTTGTCCTCCGAGGCCCCACCCGTCCCCCGGGTGCGGGCCTCGGCCAGTTCACGGCGCATGAGGATGATCCAGAAGACCACGCCGGAGATGCCGAACATGCCCCACTGGACCGCGTAGCTGAAGCTCCGCCAGTTGACGGTGAACTCGGTGGGCGGTTCGGGGGGCGGAATCGCAGTGAGGCCGTCGACCGCCGGCTCCTGTTCGGGGAGGGTGACGTAGGCCGCGTAGAGCTGGTAGTCCCACTCGCTGACCAGAACCGCGGGAGCGATCCGTTCGATGGTGCCCGTGTCGGGCTCGCCCATCGGGAAGAAGCCCTCTTCGGACTCCTCGGGGGGCTGTAGCCAGCCGGAGACCGTGACTTCGCCCTCGGGGACAGGCGGCAGGTCGGTGCCGTCCTCGCTCCAACCGCGGCTCACGGGCAGGGCTACGCCTTCCTCGGTCACTAGGGGCAGGACGACCGCGTAGCCCTCGACCCCGTCGAGGCGGCTGGGTGCGAGGACCTGCGCATCGGGGTCGAAGTGCCCGCTGGCCTGGATCGCCGTGTTCGCGGTGAGGTTGGGATGCAGGAAATCACCGGGTTCGCCGAGCTCCTCCAGTGTGACGGAGCTGGCCAGGTCCTCCACAGGGTTGGTGATGACCTCGCGGTCGGGTTCGAAGGCGCGTGTGCCCTGCCAGTAGGTCCCTACAGCGCACACGGCGACCACGAGCAGAGCCGCGAGGTGGAGGCCGAGCCAACGTGGGCTGAGGAGCGGTGATCTCACCCGACCAGGCTATGCGCGACCTCTGAGCATCCGATCATGACCCCGGGTTGACGATGGCCACAACAGCTTGGCAGTTCACCACCCCAGGAATGACGATCACTTTAAGTAGTTTCTCGTGACAGAGGGTTGTTCTTCGAGGGTGCGGTGGGTAGTGTCTCAATCAACGCGGAACGACAGGATCGTTTCCACGTGAGAGACCTTCCAGGCCTCGACTCCAGGGGGGAGGAGTCGCAGGCCGCTTCCCAGAGCGAGGGTTGCCTCCGTACTTTGAGGGGGGATACGGAGGCGACCCTCGCCACCTCGTCAGCGGGGCGGGACCACCGATCGGTGGTCCCGCCCCGCTTCTCGTGCGGAGGGCGGCCCGCGCGCAATGCTCTGAAGGACAGGCCCCACCGTTCGCAGGTGCGTCCTCCCGCCGACCCATGCGCATGCGTCCGCTCGCGCGGGTCAGCCCATGGTCTTCTGGCCGTCCAGGGACTCGCGGATGATGTCGGCGTGCCCGCAGTGCTGCGCGGTCTCCCGGATCAGGTGCAGCAGGACGTCGCGGACGGTCCAGGCCGTCTCCTCGGGGAACCACGGGGCGGACGGGAGCTTCCGGCTGAACTCCAGGTTCGGAAGGGCGCGGATGTAGGCCTCGGTCTGCGTCGCCGTCGTTTCGTACTCGGCCAGCACACCCGCCAGGGTCTCGTCTCCGACCAGCCGGAACGTGCTCTCGTGGTAGTCGTAGGTCTCCTCGGACTCGTAGTCGACTTCCGGTGCGCCCTCTTCGATGAACCGGATCCAGCCGCGCTCCGTCTGAGACACGTGCTTGACCAGCCCGGCGAGGTTGAGGGCACTGGCGGTCGGGCGTTCGGAGGCCCGTTCCCGGTCGAGCCCCTTGAGGGTGAAGAGCAGGAACTCGCGCTGTTCGGCCAGGAAGGACAGGAGCGCCTCCCGCTCGGTCCCGCCGCCACCCCCGCGAGCGCCGCCGCTGTCGTGGTCGTGCTCCGCTGCCCGCACTGTCTCCGCCGTCATGGTGATCCCCTCTGGTCTTTCTCGGTACCTCGACCCTAGGAAGCATGGCGGTCAGTTGCTGTCCTCTACTCGGTTCCGGCGGTCGCCCTTTCTGGCGACCGCGAAAACAGTGTGGATAACCTGGCGGTCCGGCGACCCGGAGGTTCCATGGCCCTGATTCCGCTCCAGTACCGACTCGACGGCCCCAAGCACGCGCCCGTCGTGCTGCTCGTGCCGCAGTTCGGCACGAAGATGTCGGCCTGGGAGCCACAGATGCCCGAACTCACCCGCCACCGCCAGGTGCTGCGGGTCAACCACCGGGGCCATGGGTCCTCCCCGGCGCCCGAAGGGCCCTACTCGATCGAGGAGTTGGCCCTGGACATCCTCGGAATTCTGGAGGAGCGGGGCTTCACCCGTGTCTCCGCGGTCGGTTCCGGGTTCGCCGGCTCCCTACTGCTCTGGATCGCGGCCAACTCGCCGCGGACACTGGAGCGGCTGGCGCTGCTGGCGGGTACCCCGCGTACGCCGCACATGCACGGGTGGGACCGGATGGCCGCCCGGGTTCGGGAAACGGGCATGGAGTCGGTGACCGCCGACGTCGTCCTGCCGTGGTTCACCCCGGACCTGACCGGTGGGCGCCCGGAGGTCGCGGCCCGGTTCACTGAGGACTTCGGCGGGATCGACGCGGGCGCCTTCGCGTCGATCTGCGACGCCGTGAGCGGGCTGGACCAGCGCAACCTGGTCTCCGGGATCCGCGTGCCGACCATGGTGGTCTCCGGGGCACACGACCCCCTGCTGCCGCCAGGGCACGGTCGCAGGCTGGCGGACGGGATCTCCGGCTCCCGGTTCGAGGTGGTTCCCGGCGCCGCGCACCTTCTCGGGGTGGAACGCGCCGACCGGGTCAACGAGCTGCTTGTGGAGCATGTGGCCGCCTGAAGGGCGCCTGACTGGCTGTCCGAGTGATCGCTGGACCGTGTTCGGGACGGCGGGGGTTACACGTCGTCGCGCGCCGGGATCAGCGGGCAGTTGATCTCCAGGAGGTAGCCGTCCGGGTCGCGGAAGTGGGCGG
Organism: Nocardiopsis nanhaiensis; assembly: GCF_054778635.1. Lineage (NCBI taxonomy): Bacteria > Bacillati > Actinomycetota > Actinomycetes > Streptosporangiales > Nocardiopsidaceae > Nocardiopsis > Nocardiopsis nanhaiensis. Next base: position 64,875 of record NZ_BAAGZJ010000021.1, on the reverse strand, counting down.
CGCGGATGCCCCAAGCGGTCCAGTCACGGGGCTCCATCACCTGGCGGGCGCCGTCGGCGACCAGGCCGGCGGCGGCCTCGTCCACGTCGTCGACCTCGAAGACGACCGCGAGCCGGTCCTGGTTGGGGAGTTCGGGGTCGGCCGTGTCGGTCTCCAGGGCCTCGGCCATCACCTCGCGCTGATTGATCGCCAGGCGCGTCTGCGAGTGCACGTCGAACTCGGCGTACCGGCTGTTCTCGTCTCCCCACAGCACGGGGAACTTGAGGACGTCGGCGTAGAAGCGGAAGCAGGCCTCGTAGTCGTTGACGAGGAGCCGGATGTAGCTGAAGCGCATGGGAGCCTCCTGCCGTGCGGGGTTGGTCGTCGGCACCATTGTCGCGTCTGAGCGTGACGGATCAGTGAGTATCCGTACCCGGATGTCACGTGGCCGGATGTGGCCACCTCATTTCTCCCACCCCTCTTGACCTGCGATTCACGGCCGAAGCCCCGTCCCTGGGCTGAGCGGGCCTGTATTCCCACTCCTGGTAGTTCTCCTGCTCGCGAATGTAGTACATGTACTATTAAAGGAAGCAGAACAAGGATCAAACAGAGGAGTGCTGTGACAAGCAGAGCGGCACCGAATCAGTCCCGGGCGAGCGCTCCGGCTACCGGAACCCCGGCCGAGGCCGTGCTGAACGTCCGTGACCTGCGCATGAACTACGGCAGTACCGAGGTCCTCAAGGGGGTCGACCTCACCGCCCGGCGCGGCGAGGTGATCGCGCTCCTCGGACCCAACGGTGCGGGCAAGACCACCACCATCGAGATCCTCGAGGGTTTCCGCCGCCGCTCGGCCGGAGAGGTCGACGTCCTCGGCGCCGACCCGGACGGCGCGGACGAGGGGTGGCGCTCCCGACTCGGCGTGGTCCTGCAGTCCTGGCGCGACCACGGCGCCTGGCGGGTAGGCGACGTGCTCCACCACTACGGCCGCTTCTACGCGCCCTACTCCGAGCCGTCCCGGTCCCGTCCCCACGACACCGACGAACTCCTGGCCCTGGTCGGCCTCACCGACCAGGCGAACCAGCGGGTCAAGACCCTCTCCGGGGGGCAGCGCCGCCGCATGGACGTGGCGGTCGGCATCGTCGGCCGTCCCGAGCTCCTCTTCCTCGACGAGCCCACCGCGGGCTTCGACCCGAAGGCCCGCCGGGACTTCCACGACCTGGTGTTCCGCCTCGCCGACGAGGAGGACACCACGATCATGCTCACCACGCACGACCTGGGCGAGGCCGAGAAGCTGGCCGACCGCATCCTCCTGCTGGCCGGGGGCGTGATCGTCGCCGACGGAAGCGCGGACCAGCTGTCCCAGCTGGTGGCCAGGGACAGCGAGGTCACCTGGACGGTTGGTGGCCAGCGCCACGTCCACAGCACCGACAACCCCGCGCGCCACGTCGCGGAGCTGTACGCCGAACACGGGGACGCCGTCACCGACCTGAAGGTCACCCGGCCGTCGCTGGAGGACGTGTACATGGCCATGGTCCAGCGGTACGAGAGCGGTGAGGCCGACGAGGCCGCCGCCGAGTTCGGCAAGGAGATCCGATGAACCCCCAGAGCAACGCGGTCCGCGCCGGGATCTCCCGGAGCTGGATCGAGTTCCGCGCCTCGTTCACCAACCCCCAGGAGGTGGTGGTCGGCTACATGATGATGCCGGTCATTTTCCTGGGGCTGGGATTGATCATCGGGGACGGCTCCGACGAGATGGGCGTCGACTTCTCCGCGGCCATGTTGGTCGGCGGCGTCAGCCTGGTGATCGCCATCAACGGCGTCGCCACGGTCGCCCAGGTGCTCGCCACCGAACGCGAGGACGGGACCCTCCTGCGGGCCAAGTCCACCCCGCACGGCATGACCGGCTACGTTGTCGCGAAGGTCGGCCACATCGTGATGATGTCGGCCTTCTCCCTCCTGCTGCTGCTGGTGCCGGCGGTGTTCCTGTTCGACGGCTTCTCGCCCCAGGGGATCTTCGGCATGGTCACCCTGCTGTGGGTGTGCCTGCTCGGCCTGCTGGCGCTGGCCCCCGTCGGTGCGATCCTCGGTTCGCTGATCACCAACCCCAAGAACGGTGTGGGCCTGGCGATGCTGCCGGTGATCATCCTCTTCATGATCTCCGGGGTGAACATCCCCCTCGAGTTCATGCCCGGATGGGTGCAGGTGATCGCGTTGACCTTCCCGATCTACTGGGTCGGCCACGGGGTGCGCGCGGCGGTCTTCCCGCCCGAGGCCACCGACCTCGAGCTCTTCGGGGTCTGGCAGCTGCCGCTGGCAGCGGGGGTCCTGGCGCTGTGGGCCCTGGTCGGGTTCCTCGTCGCGCGGCCCCTCCTACAGCGCATGGCCCGGCGCACGTCGGGTTCCCGGGTGCAGGCCGCCCGAGAGGAAGCGGCCAAGCGTGCCTACTGAGAACAAGCAGGGCGGGAGCGGCCGTCGCACCAGGGCCGCGGCCAACACGGAGGCGATCTACAACCGGATCGCGATGCTGCGGGCCGAGCGGAACGTGTCCCGCCGACAGCTCGCCGAGGCGCTGGGGGTGCACTACCAGACCGTCGGCTACCTGGAACGGGGCGAGTACAGCCCCAGCCTCCACCTCGCCCTGCGGATCGCGAAGTACTTCGAGGTCCCGGTCGAGGTGGTCTTCTCCACCGAACCCTTCCCCCGGATCGGCCAGTGAGCCCCGGACCGCCCCTGCTCCCCGCGACGCCATGAGGAGAAACGTGTCCCCTGCCGCATCCACCACGGAACTCACCAAGTCTCAGCGGATCCTCCTGGAGAGGATCGAGGACCCGCGCAGGCGCGCCCGGTGGGCGCCGCGCTCCCGGCGCCGCCGGGCGGTGGTCGCCCTGGCCGCCATGAGCCTGGTCAGCATCGCGCTCTTCGTCCTCGTGCTGATCGTGCCGCCCCCCGGGTCCTTCTTCCTGCTCGCCGGGTTCGTCGCGGCCGGGCTGCTGACCATGCCCCTGTCCGCCCGTGTCAGCATCGCCTCCCGCTGCACCCCCAAGCAGCTCGGCCTGGACGAGTTCCAGCGCGCGGAGATGGACCACGCCTCGCTCCTGGGGCACCGCGTGACCAACGCGGCGCTGATCACCCTTTTGGCCGTGACCTCCGGGATCGGCGGCGCACTCGCGTCCGGGGACTTCTCCGCCTCCGTGGTCATGGCGGTGCTACTGCCGATGGTGTTCGCCACCACCCTGTGCCACGGTGCCTTCCCCGCCTGCTACCTCGCCTGGACCCGCCCCGACGAGGTCCTCGACGACGAGGACGAGCCCGCCCAGGCCTGACCGCGCTTCCTCATCCCCTGCCCCTTCCCCCGGATCGGGCAGTGACAGCCGTCCCCCCTTTGGCAGGAGCCCAGCATGACCCCTCTGAACCCGTCCGACGCGGCGAAACTGGCCGCCGCAGAGGATCCTGGCCTGAGTCGGGCCCGCGCCTCCCGGGCCCGCCGACGGTTCCACGTGGCGCTGCTCGCCCTGTTGATCCTGGGCGCCGTCTTCGGTCTCGCCGCCGTGAACACCATCGACAACAGCAACCCGCAGTATCTCGCGGCCGTGCTCTTCGTCGGCGTCGTGATCCTGCTCGTCTACCAGGTCAAGCGGCTCAGCCGGATCACCCGGGTGTCCCTGCCGATCCGGCTCCTGGACGAGCGCCAGCGCGACGAGCGCGACAACGCCCACCGCTTCGGCCATTACCTCACGGGGGTGGCCCTGGGGGCCAGTTTCATCCTGGTCGCGGTCATCACGACCTTCAGCCCGCCGAGCGTGGTCTTCCCCAGCTGGCTCGCCGTCCCGCTGCTCTGGCTGCTGGCGATGCTCCACAGCGCAGGCACGGTCTTCTACCTGGCCTGGACCCAGCCCGACGAGCTGCCTGAGGAAGACGAGCCCGCCCAGGCCTGACCGCGCTTCCCCAACCCGACTCCGAGAAGGAGCGCCGCGATGAACACACCTGGCGAAGGGCGGGCGGAAGCCCGCCGCCAGAAGCTTCTGACCCAGTTCGAGGACCCGAAGGTCCGCGGCCTGTGGGCCGACCGGTCAGCCCGCCTGCGCCGCTTGTACCTGGTCCTGTTCTTGGTCCTGCTGATCACGGCGGCCCTGACCATGATGGCGCTGGCCCAGAGCACGGTGGTGTTGCTCGGGGCTTGCCTCGTGGTGGTCTTGCTGCTGATTCCGCAGAACCGGGTGCTCCAGGTGCTCGAAGCCGGTTCGCGGACCATGTACGGATACGAGCTGGTGGTGGACGAGCGCCAGCGCACCGAGATCGACGAGGCCCGGAACGTGGGCCATTCGGTCACGACAGCGCTGTTGATCCTGGCGGTGGCGATCACCGGCGCCGCGCACCTCACCAATGCCTACCCCGTGGGCGAGACCACCGTGCCGGTGGGTGTCTTCCTCCCGGTGGCCTGGGTGGTCCTGGCGCTGCACCGGTCCTTCCCCGTCTTCTACCTCGCCTGGACCCAACCGGGCGAGGTCCCCGACGACGGGGACGACGGGCCCATCGGACCATAAGCAGGCTTTCCTGCTTGGCAGGCCTTCAGTATCAGGCTCGCGACGACTCGGGTTCAGGGCTCTCTGGTTGACCTGAGTGCGCGGTACAGCGGTGGGCTACGGGGTCAGCCAGGGCAACGGATTCCCGGTCCGGCCTAGTACAGGAAGGGGTCGGGTCCCGCCCAGCCGTAGGTGCCGCGTTGGCGGGCCTCGGCCAGCTCGTCCTCGGAGAGGACGCGGGGCTCGCCGATCTGCCGGGCGCGCAGGTAGGTGGTGCAGAGCCAGTCGAGCAGCCGGAGGTTCCCCCAGGCGTGCTCCAGGTTCCGGCCCAGGGCGAGGCCGCCGTGGTCGGCGAGCAGGGCGGCGTCCCTGCCCTTGAGGGCCTTGACCGCCTGGTCGGCGATGTCCCCCGTGCCGTAGGGCATGTACGGGGTCACGCTGATGGCGCCGCCCAGGCCCGCGGCGCGGTGGTGGACCGGGGGAAGCTCGGGGAGTACCGAGGACACTGCGGTGGTGTCGGTGGTGAACGCGTTGACCAGCGCGAGGGACTCGCGGCCCCGGTCGGCGGCGTGGCGGTGCACGGCCATGTGGAGGGTGGCCTCGGCGGCGGGGTCGCGCCGGCCTTCGAGCATCCGGTCGTCCAGGGACATCACCGGGCAGTCCTGCGGCTGGATCTGGTCCAGCGGTACACCGTGGGGGCTGACGACCACCAGCTCGCCGCTGCGGACGCTGACGGTACCGGCTTCGCCGGGGGCGGTACCCGGGTACTGGGAGATGGCGCGGGCGGTCAGGCAGACATCGCGGCGTTCCTGTTCAAGCAGCATGCGTTCCTCAGCGGGGTGCGCGGGCAGCGGTCCGTGGGGGTGCGCCCCCGGGCGTGAGCCGGACGAACCGACTTAGGTACACCTAAATATACGTCAAAGACTCGTTCTGTTGTTCTCCAGGTAAGTGTGTCGTATCGCCCCCGTGAGGGGGCACGGCATAGGAGTGCTTCGAGGGGCCGGTGACGTGGGCCACTGGTGAGGCGTTCCATAGCGCGGTATTTTTCCTGTTCAGCCGCGCTTGTGGGAGCGTTGGTGTGTATGTGTCCTATGAGACGAGGCTGTAAGTGACTAGCGATCTTCACACGGGATCCGAGAATCGGCCCGACGTAACCCTGCCGTCCGTGCCGTACCTGTCCGAACCCGGCTCGGCCACGGCCACAAGCCTGTACATCGACGGCGAGTGGCGGGCGGCGCAGAACGGAAGGGTCCGGGAGATCCTGGACCCTGCGGACGCCTCCGTCCTGACCATCGTGAGTGAGGGCGGCAGGGCCGACAGCGAGGCCGCCATCGCCGCGGCACGGCGCGCCTTCGACTCCGGCGAGTGGCGCCGCACCGCCGCGGACGAGCGCGGCCGTATCCTCGACCGGATCGCCGACCTGCTCCAGCGCGACCGCGAAGAGATCTCGGTCATGGAGTCGCTGGACACCGGCAAGACCATCGAGGAAGGCGGGATCGACGTCGACGACGTCACCAACGTCTTCCGCTACTACGCCGGACTCGCCGACAAGGACGCGGGCCGTCTCGTGTCCGCGCCCGAGGGTGTCCAGAGCAAGGTCGTCTACGAGCCGGTCGGTGTCTGCGGCATGATCACGCCGTGGAACTACCCGCTGCTGCAGCTGGCCTGGAAGATGGCCCCGGCCATCGCGGCCGGCAACACCATGGTGATCAAGCCGAGTGAGATCACCCCGGTGACCACCGCGAAGCTGGTCGAGCTCTCCACCGAGGCGGGCGTCCCGGCCGGCGTGGTCAACATGGTGCTGGGCAGCGGCCCCGACGCGGGCGCCCCCCTGTCCGAGCACCCCGACGTGGACCTGATCTCCTTCACCGGCGGCCTGGTCACCGGCAAGCGGATCATGGCCGCGGCCTCCGACACGGTCAAGAAGATCGCGCTCGAGCTGGGCGGCAAGAACCCCAACATCATCTTCCCCGACGTGGACCTGGACACGGCCGTCGACTACGCGCTCAACGCCGGGTTCTTCCACTCCGGCCAGGTGTGTTCGGCGGGTGCGCGGCTCATCGTGCACAACGACGTCTACGACGCCTTCACCACCGAGCTCGCCCGTCGCGCCGAGGCCATCCGGATCGGCCGTGGCCAGGACGACGACGTGCGCTGCGGGCCCTTGGTGTCGGCCGAGCACCGCGCCAAGGTCGAGAAGGCGGTGGCCCGCGGAGTCGAGGAGGGCGCCCGCATCATCGCGGGCGGCAAGCGCCCCGACGAAGCGGACCTCCGGGACGGCTACTTCTACCGCCCCACCGTGTTCGTGGACTGCGACCGCGCCATGGACATCGTGCAGACCGAGGTGTTCGGCCCGGTCGTGACCGTCGAGCGCTTCGAGACCGAAGCCCAGGCGGTCGAGCTGGGAAACGACACCGACTACGGGCTCTCCGGAGGCGTCTGGACCAACGACACCGCCCGCGGCGAGCGCGTGGCCGCGGGCCTGCGCCACGGCACCGTGTGGGTCAACGACTACGGGCCCTACTTCCCGGGCGCGGAGTGGGGCGGGTTCGGCCGCAGCGGCATCGGCCGCGAGCTCGGCCTGGCCGGTCTGGACGAGTACCGCGAGGCCAAGCACATCTACCGCAACCTCGCGCCCGAGCCGCAGCGCTGGTTCGGCTGACGGCTTCCGGTCCCGGACACCGTTTCCGGGACCCCGGTCGCCCGGTGGCGCGGTCCGTCCCCGCGCCGCCGGGTGTCCTTCCTCAGCAACGGACAACGCACGACACACAACACACAGGTCGGATTCCCCCCGGCATCCCCCGAGTAAGCGAAACGAGAGGATTCGGGCCGTGTCCAACAACGAGACCACGTATGACTACGTGATCGTCGGTGGCGGTACCGCTGGATCGGTGATCGCCAACCGGCTCACGGAGGACCCCGACACCACCGTCTGCGTGATCGAAGGCGGACCCGACGACCGGGACCACGAGAACGTGCTCCGGCTCCGCGACTGGTTGAGCGTCCTCGACGGCGACCTCGACTACGGGTACACCACCACCGAGCAGCCCAACGGCAACTCGCACATCCTGCACTCGCGCGCCCGGGTGCTGGGCGGCTGTTCGTCGCACAACACGCTCATCAGCTTCCGGCCGTTCGCCGAGGACCTGGACGAATGGGTCGCGGCGGGCGCCGAGGGCTGGGACAACGCCACCGTGCAGTCCTACGCCGACCGGATCAAGTGCAATATCGTCCCGATCGCCGAGAAGGACCGCAACGACATGGTCAAGGACTGGGTGTCCTCGGCCTCCGAAGCGGCGGGCGTCCCGGTCGTCGAGGACTTCAACGCCCTCACCTCGCACGGCGGCGGCTTCGCCGACGGCACCGGCTTCCTGTCCATCGCCTACGACCCCTACACGGGTTACCGCTCCTCCGCCTCGGTGGCCTACCTGCACCCCGTCATGGACGTGCGGAAGAACCTCACCGTGATGCTGGAGACCTGGGCCGGCCAGGTCCTGTTCGACGGTGACCGCGCCACGGGCGTGAGCGCCACGACCGCCGACGGCGAGCGGATCACCGTCAACGCCCGCCAGGAGGTCATCCTCGCGGCGGGCGCCGTCGACAGTCCCCGCCTGTTGATGCTGTCCGGCGTCGGCAACGCCGAGGAGCTGGGCACGCTGGGCATCGAGTCCCGCCACGACCTGCCGGGCGTCGGCGAGAACCTCCAGGACCACCCCGAGTCGATCATCATGTGGGAGACCAAGGAGCGGGTCCCCGAAGAGACGGTGATGGACTCCGACGCGGCTCTGTTCGTGCGGCGCGACCAGAGCGACCCGCGCCCGGACCTGATGTTCCACATCTACCAGATCCCCTTCGACGACAACACGAAGCGGCTGGGCTACGACTCGCCCGAGGACGGCTACGCGGTCTGCATGACCCCGAACATCCCGCGGTCCCGTGCGCGCGGCAAGCTCTACCTCACCAGCAGCGACCCCCAGGAGAAGCCCGCCCTGGACTTCCGCTACTTCACCGACCCCGACGGCTACGACGAGAAGACCATCGTGGACGGGCTGAAGATCGCCCGCGAGGTCGCCGCCACCGGGCCGTTCAAGTCGTGGCTCAAGCGCGAGGTCGCTCCGGGGCCGAAGGTGCAGACGGACGAGGAGCTGTCCGAGTACGGACGCCGCGCCGCGCACACCGTCTACCACCCGGCCGGCACCTGCAGGATGGGCGCAGCCGCAGACGACGGCGCCGTGGTCGACCCCCGGCTGCGCGTGCGCGGCCTGAAGGGCCTGCGCGTGGCTGACGCGTCCGTGTTCCCCACCCTGCCCACACCCAACCCCATGGTGATGGTCCTCGCCCTGGGTGAGCGTGCCGCGGACCTGATCCGCCAGGATCGGGCGGCCGACAAGGAGGAGACCCGATGAGCACCCAGGCCGCCGAGGCAGCCCCGTCCGCGGGCGCCTCCGACGTGACCTTCTCGGTCCGCAACCTGTGGAAGATCTTCGGCAAGAACGCCGACAGCGTCATCGGCACCGAACTGGAGCGGGCCGACCGGGACCGCATCAAGGCGGAGACCGGCTGCACCGTCGCGGTGCGCGACGTGTCCTTCGACGTCCGTCCCGGTGAGATCTTCGTGGTCATGGGCCTGTCCGGTTCCGGCAAGTCCACGCTGATCCGGTGCCTGACCCGGCTGATCGAGCCGACCTCCGGATCGGTCCTGCTGGACGGCGAGGACATCGAGGAGGCCACCGACCAGCGCCTGCGCGAGCTGCGCCGACACAAGATCGCGATGGTCTTCCAGCACTTCGGCCTGCTGCCCAACCGGAAGATCATCGACAACGTCGCCTACGGGCTGGAGGTGCGCGGGATGCCGCGCGCCGAACGCTACGAACGGGCCCGCGAGATGATCGAGATGGTCGGCCTGGCCGGCAGCGAGAACGCCCGACCCGGCGAGCTGTCCGGCGGTATGCAGCAGCGTGTCGGCCTGGCCCGCGCGCTGGCCGTCGACCCGCAGGTCCTGCTGTTCGACGAACCGTTCAGCGCCCTCGACCCCCTGATCCGCCGGGACATGCAGAACGAGGTGTGTCGGCTCCAGCGTGAGCTGAACAAGACGTCGGTGTTCATCACCCACGACCTCCAGGAGGCGCTCAAGCTGGGCGACCGCATCGCCATCATGCGCGACGGCGAGCTCGTCCAGGTCGGCACCCCGGAGGAGGTGGTGGGGCGCCCGGCCAACTCGTACGTCGCCGACTTCACCTCCGACGTCGCCCGCACCACCGTGCTCACCGCGCGGTGGCTGGTCCGCGACGCCTACCCGGAGGAGCGCACCGACGGCCCCACCACCGAGCCGGGCACGGTCCTGGCCGAGGTCCTGCCGATGCTCGCCGCGAGTACAGCCCCGGTCCGGGTGATGGACGGCGACACCCTCCTTGGTTACGTCGGCCGCGACGACGTGCTGCGCGCCATCGCCGAGGACCAGATGGAGGACGCCGAGGCGGTGGCCGCGATCGTGGAGGAGACCGTCGAGGAGTTCTCTGACGAAGCCTCCGACCACGGCGGCCCGGCACCGACCGGAAGCGGAGGGTGACATGGCCACGGTGACCGAACCCGCCGGTTCCACGGGAACCGGCGCGGGGGAGCCCGAGGGTTCCGGAGGGACCGGGAGCCTGCTGCGCAGCAGCTGGGTCCAGGCCCTCGCCGTGCTCGCGGTGCTGGTCGCGGGCTACTGGGTGTCGCGTGCCTTGGGCAACCCGGCCTGGGCCGGGGGGTTCCCCACCGGCGTCGGAGACAGCTTCATGGCGTGGCTCGACGGGGTGTACGCCTGGATCGTCGAGAACCGCAACGACAGCCCGCTGTTCCTCTACTTCTTCAACTACATCTCGGTGGGGCTGGGATCGGCCGTCGTGCTGATCAACCAGTTCCTCGACGCCCTCACCTGGGTCGGGGTGACCGCCCTCGGCCTGTTCGCCGCGTGGCGGATCGCCGGGTGGCGCGTCGCCCTGCTGGTGCTCGCGACCTTCGCGGTGTTCGCGCTCACCGGGCTGTGGAACGAGTCGATGACGACGCTGTCGCTCATCATCACCGCGGTGTTCATGGCCCTGCTGTTCGGTATTCCGCTCGGCATCCTCGCCGGGCGCAGCGACGGGTTCTACCGGGCGATCCGCCCGGTGCTGGACTTCATGCAGATCATGCCGGCCTTCGCCTACCTGCTGCCGTTCGTGCTGCTGTTCGGTATCGGCAACCCGGCATCGGCGGTCGTGACCGCGGTCTACGCGCTCCCGCCGGTCGTGCGGATCACCGCGCTGGGCATCCGGGAGGTGAACAAGGGCGCCATCGAGGCGACGACCTCGCTCGGGTCGACGCCGTGGCAGCTGCTCACCAAGGTGCAGCTGCCGCTGGCCAAGCGCACCATCCTCCTGGGCGTCAACCAGACCATCATGCTCGCGGTCTCCATGGTCGTCATCGCGTCGGTGATCGGCGCAGGCGGTCTCGGTGACGCCATCTTCCAGGCGCTGGCCAAGATCAACGTCGGCCAGGCCTTCCAAGCGGGTCTGGCGATCGTCATGCTGGCGATCGCGATGGACCGGGTGACCGGTGCGGTGGGCCACGGTGCCCACACCCCGGACATCCCCGAGCGCTACCGGAAACCGCTACTGGGCGGCGGGCTCGCCGGACTGATCCTCATCGTGGCGTTCGCCCGGCTCGCTGACCTGGGCGGTTGGCCGCGCGATCTGTCGTTCCGGGTCGACGTACCCGTGAACGCGGTGAACGACGCGATCGAGTCGGCCATCGGCGGCGCGTCCGAGGCCCTGGGTGAATGGACCCAGGGCAACGTGCTGGGTCCGCTGAACGAGCTGCTCACGGGTTCGCCCTGGTGGCTGGTGGTGCTGGTCGCCGCCGCGCTGGGGTGGATCTTCAGTGGTGCGCGCACCGCGGTGGTCTCCGGTGCGGCCTTCGTGGCGATCGGGCTGCTTGGTGTGTGGGACAACGCCATGGACACGCTGTCGCAGGTGCTGGTCGCCACCGTGCTCACCATCGGGCTCGGTGTGGTGCTCGGTGTCCTGATGTCGCGCAGCGACCTGTTCGCGGCCATCCTGCGCCCGGTCCTCGACTTCATGCAGACCCTGCCGCCGTTCGTGTACCTGATCCCGGCGGTGGCTCTGCTCGGCCTGGGTCCCGTTCCGGCGCTGGCGGCCGCGATCATCTTCGCACTGCCCCCGGTGGTCAGGCTGGTCAACGACGGTATCCGCGGGGTTCCCGCCGGAACCATCGAGGCCGCGGTGTCCCAAGGCTCCACGAAGTGGCAGCTCCTCACCAAGGTCGAGCTGCCGATGGCCGTTGGCTCGCTGCGCCTCGCGGTCAACCAGGGGATCATCCTGGTGCTGTCCATGGTGGTCATGGGTGCGCTGGTCGGCGCCGGCGCGCTCGGCAACGACGTGGTCCTCGGTCTCGCCCAGAACGAGCTCGGTCTGGGTCTGGCCTCTGGCCTGGCGATCGTCTTCCTCGGTCTGTTCCTGGACCGGGTGACGCAGGGAAGGAGGGCATCCCGTGCCTAGTCCGGCGAGAAAGAACACCCTGTTCCGGCTGTTCGCGGTGGGGCTGGCCCTGGTGATGGTGAGCTCCTGCGCGGTGCGCACCGACCAGATCACCCGGGACCCCAACACCGTGCGGATCGCCGTGAACAACTGGGTGGGCTACGAGGCCAGCGCCGAGGTGCTGGCGCACATCCTCCGCGAGGAGATGGACTACGAGGTGCAGCTGGTCCGGGTCGACGAGCAGCCCTCGTGGCAGGCCCTGGACCAGGGGGTCCTGGACGTCATCGTGGAGAACTGGGGCCACGACGACCTCCTGGAGCTGTACGGGCCCGAGGGCAACGGCACTGTCGTGGACGGTGGCCCGAACGGCAACGAGGGCGTGATCGGCTGGTACGTCCCCGCCTACCTGGCGGAGGAGTACCCGGAGATCACCACCATGGAGGGCCTGCGGGAGAACACCGACCTGTTCCAGACCGCCCAGACGGGTGACCAGGGTGAGTTCCTGGCCGGGGCGCCCGGGTTCGTCAGTCAGGACCAGGGGATGATCAACGCCTTCGACATGGACCTGGAGATGGTCTACGCGGGTTCGGAGGCCGCTCAGATCACCGAGGTGCGCCGCCGGTACGCCAACGAGGAACCGGTGCTCTTCTACTTCTTCGACCCGCAGTGGTTCCAGGAGGAGGTGGACCTGGTCAAGGTCGACTTCCCGGACTACTACGACGGGTGCGACGAGGATCTGGACTACGTGGACTGCGACTACCCGGCCTACGACCTGAACAAGATCTTCCGGGCCGGTTTCGTCGAGGAGGGCGACCACGCCTACCAGTTCCTCGACAACTGGACGTGGACCAACACCGACCAGAACGCCGTCGCGCAGCTGATCGCGGACGAGGAGCTGTCCCCTCCGGAGGCGGCCGAAATCTGGGCCGACGAGAACCGCGACGTGTGGGAGGAGTGGCTCCCCGAGGGCTACGAGAACCGGTGATCAGCTAGCGGGATCATGAGTGACCAAAGGGGCGGGGGTCGAGGGGCTCCCGCCCTCTCCTTGTTGCAGGGCTGGAACCCCCCTTGCCCGCTTGCAGGGGAAAGGTGAGAATCATTCACCTATCCCCCTAGCGGCTGGAGCGACATGCACCAGGGACGACTGGTAACGGCGCTCGGTACGGTCCTTTTACTGGACGCGCTCCGGGTGTTTCTGCCCTCGCTGATCACCCTCTTCGGGCAGGCGGGCTCGACCAGTCCCGAACTCATGGGGGCCTACGCCCTCGCCTGGTTCCTGCTCCCGTTCCCCGCGGTTCTTCTCGCCCGCAGACTGTCGCCCCTGGCCGTCGCCCTGACGGCGGGTGCTCTGCTCGCGCTCGGCCGGGTGGCCCTGCAGGTCACCGAGGGCGGAGACCCCCAGCTGTACCTGGCCTCGGCCCTGGTGGGTCTGGGAGCGGTGTGGTTGGTGTGCACGGCCATGGCAACGGCAGCGGACGGCAGGCTGACCGCGCACGGGGCGATGGTCGGTGTGGTCGCCGGTGTGGCCGCCTCCGCGGTGCTGCACACCGTGCTCGGCACGGTGGACCTGCTCTGGCGCGAGGGCTGGACCGCCTGGTTCGGGGTGCTCGCCCTGGCGGTCACCTTTCTGGTTCTGGCCTTCCGCGCCCTGCGCGCGCCCCTCCGAGAATCCGCCGCCACCAAACCGCGCACCTGGCTCGCGCTGGGGCCGCTGCTCTTCCTGGCCGGGCTCTACTTCGCCAACCCGGCCGTTGCGGAGACGGTCGGCGGGACGCCCTACACCGCGGCGGCGCTGAGCACGGCCGCCGTGCTGTCGGTCGCCTTAGCGGCCCGGCCCCGCCTGCTCACCCCGAACCCGCTCCTGCCCCTGGCCGTGCTGCTCGCCAGCCTCACCACCCTGTGGCTGGCGCCTCTCCTTCCCGGCGACGTGCCCGGGACTCTGCCCGCGTGGTCGCTGGCGGCGCTGCTGCTGGGCCAGCTCGCCCTGGCCGCCTGCGCGGGCTGGGCGGCCATCGACACCGCCTCTAAGGCCCCGGCGCTGCGAACCGGCATCCTCGCCGCCTCGGGCCTGCTGTTGTTCGTCGTGTTCGTGTTCGCCTTCTTCGCCGCCTACGACCTGCACATCCCCAACGACTACGTGCCGTTCCTGGCCCTGCTCGCCCTCACCGCGGCGGTCCTGCCGAGGGCGGGCTCCCCGGTCACCCCGCCCAAGGACCGAGTGCTCGGGGTGACCGGCGCGGCCGCTGTCGTCGCCCTGGCCGCCACGGTCGCCGCACCACTGCTCCGGCCACCCGTCCCCGCCCCCGAGCCGGAAGCCGACGGACTGCGGGTGGCGGCCTACAACGTGCGCATGGGGTTCGGGATGGAGGGCCGTTTCACCGTCACCGAGCAGGCAGAGGTCCTGCGCGAACTCGACGCAGACGTCATCGCCCTCAGCGAGATCGACCGGGGATGGCTGCTCAACGGTTCCCACGACGGCCTCTCCCTGCTGGCGGAGGAACTCGGAATGACCGCGTACTGGGGCCCCGCCGCCGACCCCTTCTGGGGTGACGCCCTGCTCACCAACCTGCCCGTCTCCGATCTGCGCGGGCACCCCCTGCCCGACAGCGGCCCCACCGGCGCCCAGGCCCTGGAAGCAGTCCTCGACTGGGACGGCACCGAGGTCACGGTGATCTCGACCCACCTCCAGCCCGAGGGCTACGACATCGGTAATCCAACCGCGGAGGAGCAGCTCGACGCGTTGATGTCCATCGGGGAGCGGGCGCACAGCGAGGGTCGGCCCGTGGTGATCGCCGGGGACCTCAACTTCGAACCGGAGGAACTGGGGTTCGACCGGCGGCCTTTTCGGGACGCGTTCGAGGAGGTGCGGCCTTTCCCCACGATGGTCACGGAAACGGAGTCGGACCAGCAGATCGACCACGTCCTGACGACCGATGACCTGGTCGCCAGCGGCACCGCCAACCCGGACGTGCCGTACTCCGACCACCGCCCGATCGCCGTCACGCTCGCCCCCGGGCCCTGACACGGGGGCGAGGGTCAGGATTCAGATGCCGCCCCCGGCACGCCACAGCACGGATGAGGAGAACACCGACAGAACGGCGAACACCACGGCGAACGGCACGCTGACCACCAGGGCGCACACCCGGGGTGCCAGGCCTCGGCAGGCCAGGAGGACCAGGGCGGCGACGCCTCCGTCGAAGACGTACACGCGCGGATCGACGTACTGCATCGGGTGACGCATGTCCTGGTGCCAGAGGCAGACGGGGGCGAGCACCAGCCCGATGGTCGTGGCCGCGGCCATGACACGTCGCATCGTCCGCTGGGAGCTGAGGCGGTGCCCCCAGAAGCCCAGCAGTGCGCCAAAGGCGAGACCGATGACCACCCAGCCCCGGTACTCCAGGTCGTTCAGCGCGTACTCGATGACCTGTGACCCAAGGGCGTGGCCGAGGACCCCGCTCAGCAGGGTCGTCATACCGGCCAGTGAGGCATGGCCCGGACGCGACGCGGACCAGCTGGCCAAGACCGCGGGCAGGACGAACAGGCCGTACGAAACGCTGGGGTACTCGTTCATCTTGAGGATGTACAGCGCCGAGAGCACACCGCCCGCGGTTCCCAGAGGAGCCATCAGGAGCAGCAGCGCCCACGGGTGCCGGTCCCAGAACGCACGAAGCGCTGACGGGCGAGGTTCCGGACGCTCTTCCAGCCCCAGCAACCGCATGGCCCGTGCTGTCTGCGAGGCATCGGGAGAACCCTCAACCATCAGGGCTGTCCGCCGGTCAGGACATCGCCCAGGTAGGTGAGCGTCTCTTCACCTTCGAAGTCGAGAGCCACGGAGAGCTCACTAGGCAGTGTTGCCAGTGTCTTCTCGACCATGTCCTCCGCGCTGCGCGCGGCGGTACTGGCTTGGGGATGGTGGACACCGGTGACAGACACAAGGCTCCTAGGGCATGGAAGCAACTCCAGGGAGCGGGCTGACCACAGATTAGAGGCGCAGGCTGAGATGTGTAATCACGGAGTTAGCTGTCGGGCACGCTCTGTCCCACGGGCGGTTCGGGCTGTGCTGTGTGTCCTGGTGAAACAGCGCTCGGTAGCGAAAAGGTGAGACGGGTGGTTCAGCGCTCGCTTTCGAAGGCAGCGCTGAGCAGCAGTTCTGCGGTGCCTCAGGGCGGAGGCTTCGGTGGGGGTGACCGGATCTGGCCAGCGAGTGCTGACTGGTGCCTACCTCGGTGAGGGCGCATGGCTCAGAGGCGGTGGCTGCGGCCCGCGATTGCAGCGCGGAACGGGTTCCCGGGGCACAAGGGGAACTGGAGACCCCGGGCCGGGGGTAGGAGTCCGGCCCGGGGGTGATCAAACACCCGAACACGCCGGGTGTTGACTGAGTGTAACTATAGCGGTGTCCCGTGCCGGGTGGACGGAGTTTCCCGGACTTCTCAGTGGGATGGCCGTTCGTAGTGCAGGCGGCGGCTCACCCAGTACACGTTCACGCAGGACGCCACGAAGGCGATCCCCAGGATGAGGATCAGCCAGGCCTCGTCGGTCCAGTACATGGCCGCGGCCGTGCCCACCAGCAGCACCAAGGCACCGAACACAGCCAGCGACAACCGGAACCCGAGCGCGCTCGCCGGGCGGTCGTGGCTCCCGAGCGCACCCTTCAACCTGCCGCGTCTGGCACGTTCCATGACTGCACACCTCCCTCATCCACAGGCCTACCCCAACCCGATCGCGATACCGCTCTTGACCCCGGTGCGGCTGAGCGGCGATGCTTGGCTCCATCGGCGTCAGTCATATCTGGAAACCGCCTGACGTGACCTTCTCCTTGTCATACCATCCGGTTATGGGTTCGGACATGAAGGAACACAGAATCACCATCCGCGAATTGCAGCGCAACGCCGCTGAGGTGTTCGATCGGGCTGGGCGGGGCGAGACTTTCACCGTGACAAGGCGAGGTGTAACGGTCGGTCGTGTCCTTCCCCCGGACGAAGCGGAGGAAGCGCTCACGGACGCGGTGGACCGCGGACTCATCGATCCGCGTGATCTCGACGCTCTACCCAAAGCAGGAGAAGCCGTCGGCATGGTCCGCGAGGAGTCGCCTCCCGGTACCCGCTTGGCGACGGATGCCTTGGCGGAACTGCGGTCGGAGGAAACCGAATACTGATGTTCGTCTACCTCGACACCTGTGCTGCACTCAAGCTCTTCAAGGAAGAGGTCGAGTCCGAAGCGCTGGAGAACTGGCTGAACGCTCAGGACCAGGCGCGTCAGATCACCAGTTACCTCACCCGAACCGAGCTGCGGCGCGCACTGCACGCGGTTGGCGCGCGGCCGGAGACCCTTGAGAGGGCGGATGCCTGGCTATCCCGGGTGGCGCATCTGCGCATGCCCGCAGACGTATTCGACACGGCCGGTGAGCTCGCTCCCGGTAGTCGGCTCAGGTCCTTGGACGCATTGCATCTCGCCAGTGCGTTGGGGCTTGGTGCCGCCCTGACCGCGTTCGTGACCTACGACAAGCGCTTGGCCGAATCGGCAGCGGCCGCGTCCCTACCGGTCGTGTCCCCCGAGCCCTGAACTGCACCGGGCAAGGTGAAGGGCGCCCCCGTTGGGAGCGCCCCTCGTCCAGCTCTTGGCCTACACGCCGTCCATGATGGCGGGCAGGGCCTCCTCGTACGAGGTCCGCAGCTCGTCCAGGCCGAACTCCAGTACACCGCCCGGGTGGGTCACGGTCACGCTCTCGCCGCCCACGGCACCGATCTGGGCGACCGGCACGCCGTGCTCGGCGGCCAGCGCCACGAAAGCTTCCTCGTCACCGGGCTCGACCGCGACCAGCGCGCGGGCGCCGGACTCGCTGAACAGCGCCGTGAACGCGTCGCCGTCCACCTCGACCCGCGCGCCCCTGCCGCCGCGGAGAGCGGACTCGGCCAGGGCCACGCCCAGGCCGCCGTCCGAAAGGTCGTGCGCCGCGGCTGCCAGACCCCGCTCGGCGGAGGCGGCCAGCACCTCGCCCAGCGCTGCCTCTGCGGCGAGGTCCACCTGCGGCGGCAGCCCGCCCAGGTGACCGTGCACCACGTCGGCCCAGGCGGAACCGCCGAACTCGGCGCGGGTCTCGCCCAGCAGGAACACCCGGGCGCCCTCGGTGTCGAAGCCGGAGCGCAGGCGCGTGTTCACGTCGTCGATCACGCCGAGCACACCGATCACCGGGGTCGGGTCGATCGGCACGTCACCGGTCTGGTTGTAGAAGCTGACGTTTCCGCCGGTCACCGGGGTACCGAGCTGCTGGCAGGCGTCGGCCAGGCCCCGGGTGCTCTCCGCGAACTGCCACATGACCCCGGGGTCCTCCGGCGAACCGAAGTTGAGGCAGTTGGTGACCGCGAGCGGACGGGCGCCGGTGGCGGAGACGTTCCGGAACGCCTCGGCGTAGGCCAGCTGGGTTCCGGCGTAGGGGTCGAGCCGGGTGAAGCGGCCGTTGCCGTCGGTGGCGAGGGCCACGCCGCGGTCGGAGTCGTCGGAGATCCGGATCATGCCGGAGTCGTGCGGGGCGGACACGACCGTGTCGCCGCGCACGTAGCTGTCGTACTGCTGGGTGACCCAGGTCGGGTCGCCCACGCCGGGGGCGCCGAGGACTCGCAGGACCTGCTCGCGCAGCTCGTCGTCGCCCTCGGGGCGGGCCAGCATCGCGGCGTCGTCGGCCCGCAGGGCGTCCTGGGACTCCGGGCGCGCGTAGGGGCGCTGGTAGACCGGGCCCTCGTCGGAGGCGGTCCGGGGCGGCATGTCCACCACGGTCTCGCCGTGCCAGGTCATCACCAGGCGGCCGCCGCGCTCGGCCTCCTCGGCGGTCACGTCGGTGACCTCGCCGATCTCGGTGGCGACGATGCCCCACTTCTCGCAGACCGACAGGAACGCGTCCATCTTGGCGGGCTCGACGATCGCCATCATGCGCTCCTGCGACTCACTCATGAGGATTTCCTCGGGGGTGAGCCGGTGGTCGCGCAGCGGGACCCGGTCCAGCTGGATGTTCATGCCGCCGGTGCCGCCCGCGGCCAGCTCGGTGGTGGCGCAGGAGACGCCGGCCGCGCCGAGGTCCTGGATGCCCACCACCATGTTCTCGGCGTACAGCTCCAGGCTGCACTCGATGAGCAGCTTCTCCATGAACGGGTCGCCGACCTGCACGCTCGGCCGCTTGGACTCCGATTCCTCGTCGAAGGAGGCGCTGGCGAGAACGGAGGCGCCGCCGATGCCGTCGGGGCCGGTGGTGGCGCCGAACAGCACCACCTTGTTGCCCGGGCCGGGGGCCTCGGCGAGCTTGATGTCCTCATGCTTCATCACGCCCACACACAAGGCGTTGACCAGCGGGTTTCCGAGGTAGCTCTGTCCGAACCCGATCTCGCCGCCGATGTTGGGCAGGCCGAGGCAGTTGCCGTAGAAGGAGATCCCGGAGGTCACGCCGGGCAGGACGCGCTTGGTGTCGTCGGCGTCGGCGGGTCCGAAGCGCAGCGCGTCCATGACGGCGACCGGGCGGGCGCCCATGGTGAGGATGTCGCGGACGATGCCGCCCACTCCGGTGGCCGCGCCCTGGTGGGGCTCGACGAAGGAGGGGCTGTTGTGCGACTCGATCTTGAACGTGACCGCGCGCCCGTCGCCGACGTCCACGACGCCCGCGTTCTCGCCCATGCCGACGAGTAGGGCGTCGCTGGCGGGGGCCTTCTCGCCGAACTGGCGCAGGTGCGTCTTGGAGGACTTGTAGGAGCAGTGCTCGCTCCACATCACCGAGTAGATGGCGAGCTCGGCCGCGGTGGGACGGCGGCCCAGGATCTCGTGGACCCGCTCGTACTCGTCCTTGGGCATGCCCAGTTCGGCGTACGGCTGCGGTGTGTCCGGGTTTCCGTACGCCGTGGCGACGGTGTCGAGGCCGGGGACATCAGACATGCGGTGGTTCCGTTCGGGTGTCGCGGGGTTGCGCGGAGGTGGCGGCCGAGCCTTGGCTGTGTCCGCGGCCCGGCACCGGTTCAGTTGGCGGGCTGGTCTCCCGCGTTGCCGAGCATCAGGACGGGGAGGGCGTCGGCCTCGGGGGCCGAGGAGTCGGCCACCAGGGTGGTGCCGTCGGTGAGGACGGAGTCCGTGAGCGCGACGTCGTCCGGGGAGTCCTCGTCTTCCGGGAGGTCCTGGCTCCAGCCGTGGGCCAGCAGGTGCTCGTAGACCGCTTCGACGCTCTCCTCGGGCCCGGCGTCGAGCTCTTCGCCCTCCTCGTCGGCGACCAGGATCAGGCGGAAGCAGTACCCCTCGGCGCAGTGGGCCTCGTCCTGGTCCACGTAGGTGTATCCGGACGGAGGCGTGCCCAGCGCTTCGACCTCCGGCGGGGGCTCTTGCTCTTCACCCTCCGGCGCCTGAGGCCCTTCCTGGCCCTGGCCTTCCTGGCCCTGGCCCGGCCCGAACTCCTCTTCGGGTCCGGCCGCGGGGGGCTGGTTGAAGGACTGGAAGAGGCCGATGGCCCCGGTGACCACGAGGCCGAAGACAAGCAGCCCCACCAGTAGGTACAGCATGATGCGGGAGCGCAGCATCGAGATCATCGCGAGGATCGTCCCCCTCTCGGTGTTGCTTCAGGCCAGGGCCGGCGTACCGGCTGCCAGGTGGGTGAGGATCGAGTTGAAGAAGCCCAGGCCGTCGGTGGAGGGCCCGGTGAGGGCCTCGACGGCGTGTTCGGGGTGCGGCATCAGGCCGACGACGTTGCCGTGCTCGTTGGTGATCCCGGCGATCTCGCGGCGCGACCCGTTGGGGCTGCCGCCGACGTAGCGGGCCACGACCCGGCCCTCGGACTCCAGCCGGTCCAGGGTGTCGTCGTCGGCGACGTAGCTGCCCTCGCCGCTCTTGAGGACGACCAGGATCTCCTGGCCTTCGGTGTAGTCGTTGGTCCACGCGGTCCCGGCGTTCTCCACCCGCAGGACCTGGTCGCGGTTGACGAACCGCAGAGAGGAATTGCGGGTGAGGGCGCCGGGGAGCAGGTGGCTCTCGCACAGGATCTGGAAGCCGTTGCAGATGCCCAGGACCGGCAGCGCGCCCGAGCGCGCGGCCGGCAGCAGCTCGGACATGAGCGGGGCGAACCGGGCGATGGCTCCGCAGCGGAGGTAGTCGCCGTAGGAGAAGCCGCCGGGGAGGACCACGGCGTCGACGCCTTTGAGGTCGGCGTCCGCGTGCCAGAGCGCGACGGGTTCGGCACCCGCCAGCGAGACCGCGCGAGCGGCGTCCTTGTCGTCAAGGGAGCCGGGGAAGGTGACGACGCCCACACGGGCTGTCATGAGCACACTCCGAGTTTGTTGTTCGACGGGGAGAAGTCGGTGCCTGGCCCCGTCACGGGGACGGCGCTCCGCTACTTCCGCAGCGTACCCGCTCACCTGTGCGCGAGTACGACGGTCACCCCCTCCAGGGGGTTTCGGCCTGTGTGATCCTCTGATGGAATCCCCTCTGGGGCGGGGTGGAGATGTGTGACCCGACAGGTCGCGTGGCATGCGTCACGGCAGGGCCGGGCGTAGCCCCGGGTCCGCCGCCAGGGACTGTGTAGTGCAGGGGCCGCCGTACAAGGGAACCTCCACGCACAGCAGAACCACTACAGCAGGACGAAACGGGGCGACCGGGAGCTGTGGGCCAGCTCTTCCCGGTCGGCCGGATCGCAGGTGGTGACGCGTTTGCGCAGGATGACGGTGGTGCGGGGCTCGCCGCTGAAGGTGACCTCGTCCATGAGACACCGCATCAGCAAAATGCCCCTGCCCGATTCCTCTTCCAGACCCGGGAGGGGCAACTGCTGCGAGGTGAACCTCTCGACGAGCGCCGCGTTGTCCGGCGCTCTTCCGGTATGGGAGATCCTCAGTTCGCACCAGCCGGGGGCGAGTTCGGCCTCGACCGCGTAGGCGCGGGCGGGTTCCCCGTGTTCGACGGCGTTCGCGCTGGCTTCGGAGACGGCCAGGAGGATGTCGTCGACACATTCGGTGCACAGCCCTGCACGGCCGAGTAGGGCGCCGAGTACGTCGCGCACGACGGAGACCGTGTACGCCTGCCTGGGGAGGGAGATCGAGAAAGCGGTGTCCATCCGTGCACCTCTCGTGCTCCGTGTCGGTTACCAGCTCGGCACGTTAGGGAGCCTTCCCGAGGCTGCTCAGGGTAAAACGAACAGCCGTGCCCCCAAGGGACACGGCTGCCGGTACCGGACACTTCCGGTGCCTGGGGTTTCAGGATCGGGAACCCGGGAGCTCGGGGGCTCAGCTCCGCGGGAGCCCGGGGTCACAGGACCTGACGACGGGACTCAGGCCGGGCGGACCTCGAAGTCCTCGATCACGGTGTTGGCGAGCAGGGTTTCGGCCAGGCGGCGGACGTCGGCGAGCTTGGCCTCGTCCACCTCGCCCTCGACCTCGACCTCGAACCGCTTGCCCTGGCGGACCTGTTCGACCCCCTCGAAACCGAGGCGGGAGCAGGCGCCGGCGATGGCCTGGCCCTGGGGGTCCAGGATCTCGGGCTTGAGCATGACGTCAACCACGACGCGGGCCACAGGTCCTCCACAGGAAAATGGGTATGCCACTGGTTCGCCGTTCGATGGGCGCCTCTTCTGGACGCGCCTGGCGGGCGACGCCAGCGTATGACACCCCGGGACCGGGTAGTGGCATGGGCCAGGCGCCACGCAGGGCCTTTACCGCATGCTTACCGGGACAGGCGATGCTTTCGGTAGGCCCGTGACCCGTATCACGCGTATTGATGTCATCATTGGAGGCGTGATGCTGCGTCTAACAGTGTGGAAGTGATCATCCGGTCGTCCCGAGGGGGAATCTTGACGACTCTCGAAAAGGACCAGGCCTCCACGACCGGTGAAACCCGCGACGGGGAACAGACTCTGGACTTCGCCACTGCGGTGACACCGTTCGCAGACCAGCTCTACCCGACGGCGTTGCGGATGACCCGCAACCCCGCCGACGCCGAAGACCTCGTTCAGGAAACGTTCGCGAAGGCCTTCGCCAATTTCCACCAGTTCAGGGCCGGAACCAATCTCCGGGCCTGGCTGTACCGGATCTTGACCAACACCTTCATCAACAGCTACCGCAAGAAGCAGCGGGAGCCGCGTCAGGAGACCACTGACGAGATCAAGGACTGGCAGCTCGCCGCAGCCGAGGCGCACACGTCGTCCGGTATGCGCTCGGCCGAGACCGAGGTCCTGGACCACCTGCCCGACTCCGACATCAAGCAGGCCCTGGCCCGGTTGCCGGAGGAGTTCCAGGAGGTCATCTACCTCGTGGACATCGAGGGTTACGCCTACAAGGAGGTCGCCGCCCGCATGGGGACGCCTCTCGGCACGGTGATGTCCCGACTGCACCGTGCGCGCCGCCAGCTGCGCGAGATGCTCGCCGACTACGGTCGCGAGCGCGGAATGAAGGTGCCGGCCCCCAAGGCCGGTTCCGCCGCCGAATAACCGGTCGAGAAGCGCCCGGATTCCCATTCCGGGCACCTCCCCCACCGCGTTTTCCGGCTGAGTAGCCTGCGCCGGTCAGTGCGCTACCTCACGTACCCCGTGCCGCCTGTGGCGCGTGCGCCGATCCCGGCGCCGCGTCGGTCAGAGCAGGACCCGTCCGCCGGGTGCGCCGCCACACCACGATCGTGATCGCGACGAGCAGGACACAGGGCACGAGCATGACCGGCGACCCGGCGCCCGCCGACCGGTCCATCCCTTCAGCGAAGTCGTCGCGCATGAGGGCGGCCATGAGGAAGGCGAGCGTGTTGTTGACCGCGTGGATGACGACCGCGATCTCCAGCCCGCCGGTCCGCCACGTGATGAGGGCCAGGGTGACCCCCATCGTGAAGTAGTAGACGTTGAGCCACGGGTCGAGCGCGAGGTGCGCGACCGTGAACAGCACACTCGAGACGACCACGCCGAGCACGAGTGCGGCGCGCGGCCCCCGGCCCCAGCTCGCGGCGACCCGGAAGGCGAGACCTCGGAAGCCGTACTCCTCACCGGCCGACTGCAGCGGTGCCAACAGGAGGATCACCGCGAACATGACGAGGAGGTCGCCCACCGGCCAGTGCCCTTCCTCCTGGGGTGCGAGGGCCGAGAAGAGGGTCAGGTAGACCGCCCACACGGGCAGGATCACCAGGAACGCCCGCCCGAACACGTCGGGGCGGAACAGGGAGCGGACCGAATGCAGGGAGGCGCCCTTCACCCCGTAGAGCCACCGCTGGATGAGCATGCTCCACGGCAGGAGCAGGGCGAGCCCCAGCAGGGCGGTGGCCTGGAGCGCGGGCGTGAACTCGGTGCCGTCCTCCATCATCACGTTGCTCCGGCCGAGCGCCATGTCGATGAACAAGCCGACGAAGCTGAACCCGACCGCGAAGGCGAGCATCCCGCCCACCAGCAGCAGGAGCGCGGCGATGCCCCGCCAGATCCGCCGCTTCTCGTCGGAGAGGACGAGGTGGTACGGCACCCCGGGTGGGACCGGCCGAGGCCCGCGACGGCGCCGCTTCCTGGGCGGTGGTCCAGGTGGCGGCCCGGGAGGTTGTCCCGGCGGTTGGCCGTACGCGGGCTGTGTGGGCGGAGCCTGTTCCGGTGGGACTGGGGGTGCCTGGCCCGGGGTGGGGGACGGATCGCCGGGCGTCGGTGCGGGCGTAGGGCTGGAGCGGTCGTCTTCCCGGTTCATGCACCGAACCTAGTTCTGCGGGGTGATCCCGGGGAAGTACCGCGGATCATGAGGTTTCCCCGTGTTTCACACGGGACGGCGCATGACGGATGTCATGCGCCGTCCCGCCGTGCTAAGCGGGATCGGCGGCCTCGTCCACCTGCTGGAGCTGGATGAGGTTGCCGCACGTGTCGTCCAGCACCGCGGTGGTGACCGGGCCCATCTCCAGGGGGTCCTGGGTGAACTGCACCCCCTTGTCGCGCAGCCGTTCGAACTCGGCGTGCACGTCGTCCACGGCGAAGGCGGTGGCCGGGATGCCGTCGTTGACCAGGGCCTCCCGGTACGGCCCCACCGCGGGGTGACCGGAGGGTTCGAGGAGCAGCTCGGTGCCTTCGGGGTCCTCGGGCGAGACCACGGTCAGCCACCGGTGCTCGTCCACGGGTTCGCCCAAGGGGACGTCGTGTTTCTTCACGAAGCCCAACACGTTGGTGTAGAAGTCCAGGGCCTTGACCTGGCTGTCGACGAAGACGCTGTTCAGGTGGATCCTCATGGGTTTTTCTCTCCTGTGTCGGGCCGGATCCACCGCTCGGTGATGTGCCGAAGTGGTGCCGGGTTCATGTCGTGGAACTTGTAGCGGCCCTCGCGCCTGCTCTCGACCAGCCCGGCCTCCTCCAGTACGGCCAGGTGCTGGGAGACGGCTTGGCGGGACATGCTGAGCTGGTGCTTCATGACCAGCCGTCCGCAGAGCTCGAACAGGGTCTGTCCGGACCGTTCAGCCAGTTCGTCGAGGATCGTCCGGCGGGTGGGGTCGGCCAGAGCCTTGAAGATCTCATCGGCCATAGCGCCATGATAGGCAAGTTCTTGCTTGCCTATCAAGCCCTGTGCTGGGAATTTTCCCTCAAGGACGAGTTGTCGGCTTGTCGGCGCCGGGGGCGATGCGGGGTCAGCAGCCGCCTCCGCCGCCACCGCCGTCACCGGCGCTGAAACCGCCGCCACCGCCGCCACCGCTACCGCCCCCGTCTCCGCCACCGGAGCTGCCGCCGGAGGCGCTCGCACTGCCAGAGCCGCTCGCACTACCGGATGCTGGGTCGTCCCCTACCACGACGCCTCCGCCCCGGCGGCCGCCCTGGCGGTTGTTCGCGGTGGCCGACCCTGCGAAGCCGAAGAAGAGCACCACCGCGATGAAGAGGAATACGAGGACGGGGTACACGTCGGTTTCGAAGGAGGTTTCCGACGCTCCCGCCGCTTCCGGGCTTTCCGAATCCCTGGTCGGAGGAGTGAAACCCGAGCCGCTGGAATCGGACCCCGAGGGTGTGACGTCCAAGATCGACCGGGAGAACTCCACCTCGATGCTCATCGCATGCCCGGGGACGACTTCGTCCTGGGCAACGGTGTCATTCCGATCGGAGTCACACCCCTCGGTTGATCCAGAGGGGCCGCTCACGCACGTGATCCTCGCAACCCGGCCGAGGCCTGAGGTGGAAGCCGATACGGATACGTCCCGAACCGGGATCTCCCACTCCTCGCCGACGACGTCCAGGGCCAACCGCGGCCGCGTCGTGCCGCCCTCTTCGAGAAGGCTGGCGTAGGTGTACGAGATCTCGAAGGACTTTTCACCCTCGAAGCCGTTGCCGCCTCCCTCCTCCCCGAAGCGGACGGTGGTGGCATCGCCGTCCTCGTCGATCTCGTACGGGACCCCGTCTGCTTCCGTCACCTCCACGTCCCGCAGTCCGAAGCCGCGCTCGGGCCCGTCGCCGATGCTCCCCGAGTGCGGCAACCAGCGCTCCGCCGGAGCGTCGCCGTCGGAGCCGAAATCGTAGGTCAGCTGCTCGGTCACACTGACGTTGCCTTCGTCGGGGCCTCTCTCCACGAGAGTCACGCTGACCTCGAAGGAGGTGACTTCGCGGTCGGTGGTGTCGGCGCCCGCTGCGGGGGTGAGGCCGACCATGGTCACGGACGCGGCGGCGACGACCGTAGCCGCCCGGAACAGAGTGCGCGAGATCCTGCCTTCTCTTGGGCCCATGGTCGGTTGGAGGCCTCAGGTACCCGAGGAGTTGTTCGCGGGGCCGGAAGCGGACACCGGTGGTGCGGCGGTGCCGTCGGCGAAAGCGGCGACGGGTGGATAGCGGCCCGAGGCCGCCGTGCTCCTCCTCGGCGCGTTCGATGCTGCCTTTCACAGAACAGAGTCCCGACACGGTTCGCCACGGGTGGAGCCGCTTGGACCCCACCCGCAACGCCGTGGGTGCTTGGCTAGCGGAGGTCGCCTTTGGCGCTGTGGAGGAAGGACTCCCATTCGCCGCCGGAGAAGAAGAGTGCCCCGAGTTCGCGGTGCATGGTGTCGCGGACCCCGGTGACCGGCCCTTCCGCGACCTCGACGCAGTTGTTGGCGCCAGAGCTGTAGCTACTCTTGTGCCACGCTGCTGACGCCCGGTTCTGTTGAGACATCAGCCAGCTCCCTCATCTAGTTCTGCGATGCGTTCCTCTATGCGAATTATGCTCTCACGCTTGCCGAGGGCGGCCACCTGCAGCTTGTTGAAGACCAGTTCGTACACGCCGGTGTGTTGGGGGCGATCCCAGAAATCTGAGCTGGTGAGGTCCTCCAAGTAGACGTAGGTCGCCTCGACCTCGTCCAGTCGTAGCAGGGTGAAGGCAGTCCCCATTGCTGCGTGCTCGCCTGATGAGTAGGGGAGAATCTGGAGGTCGATATGTGGCTCGTGGGCGAGTCGATGAAGGTGCTGTAGCTGTTCGAGGAAGGCTTCAGGGCCACCAACTGTGCGCATCAACGCGCCTTCCCCGAGGATCAGGGACACGTTGGGCGGCCTCTGCTGGAAAAGTACAGCGGCACGACTCATTCGTCCCTCAACCACGTGGCTGATGTCGGCCGGGGCGATGGTCACGGAGGTAGAACAGACGGCCTTGGAGTAGGCCTGTGTCTGGAACAGCGCTGGGATGAGGTCCTCGTAGAAGATCTTCAGGTCCGTGGCGTCTGCTTCCATGCTCACGTAGCCACGGGCGAAGTCGAGAACCTTGCCGTAGGAGCCGCGTTTGCGAGCGGAAGCGGCCAAGTCACGGAAGACGGTCGCCTCTTCCCCGCTCAACGCGAACAGCTTGACGAGCTTGTTGCACTCGGGGGAGCTCAGCGTGCTGTAACCCAGTTCGAGTTTGCTGACCTTCGAAGTCCCACAGCCCAAAGACTTGGCGAGTTCCTCCCTTGAGAGGGAAGTGCTGTCCCTGAGCCGTCGGATTTCGCGGCCTAGTTGGAGCCGGAGTACCCGAGGTCCTGGCGTCACCATGGCCCAAATCCGCCTTTGAAGTCCGATTTATCCATCTTCTGAGTCCTTACCTGGTGGCCTGGTTCAGTATAAGTGGAATTTCTACTTGACTTTCACTTGGGATCGCTGTCTTCTGGTTGCAACGAGTATTCCACCAGTTCCAAGCGGGTGACGGTCACTCTGCAGGATCGGCTGCGGTTCCGTTCATCCTGTCTTTTGTGCCTGCTCTCAGGTGGAGCCTCGGGCGCCCGGCCGAAACCCAGCGTGCTTGGGCATGAAGAAGGCCCTGGTGGGTGCTAGCACCACCCGCCAGGGCCGCATCGACAACCAACCCTTGAACGAGGAGTTGCCGACGTGTCTATTGTCCCTCAGATACCCACCCCCGCTTACCCCGGGCGGCGCTGGGAGGCCCGCCACTACCCCGGAACCCCCGAGGCCTGCCCCCGCTTCCGTGCGGATCTGCGCTTTGACCTGGCAACCCTGGCCGGGGTTCCCAGCCACCTGCGCGACGACATCGAACTGTGCGCGAGCGAGGCGTTCGCCAACGCGCTCACCCACTCGCGCTCTCAGCGTCCCGGTGGCACGGTGGTGCGGATGCTCTCCACGCCCGTGGTCATGGGGAGCGAGACCACCCTGCGGTTGTCGGTGATCGACGACGGGCCTCTGGATGCCCGTCCGATGTTCCCGCCCCAGCGGCGTTCGCCTGTGGAGTGGGAGCAGGCCGAGTCCGGGCGCGGACTGCTACTCATCCACCAGTTGGCGAGTGAATGGGGCACCCAGCGCTGGGCCGACCCCGATTCCCTGGCCGTGTTGGGCACGGTGCTGTGGGCCGAGTTCACCTACCCCACACCCACTGCCGACACCTCCAGCAGCGAGGTCACCACCTGTGTCTGCGGGGGTGGGCGATGAGCACCGCGACCATTCCGATGGATCTGCGCCGGGTCTTGGACGCGCCCCGGGTGCGCCGCTTCAGCCGCACCCCGCACAGCCCGGCAAACCGCCTGGGGAGCCGCCCGGAACCGCGCCCCTCGACCGGTGCGGGGCCCGAGCGGCTCCCGCCCCTGGTCTCCCTGGGCCGTACTCCAAGGGAGCGTGAACTCCTCGCGCGTATGCCCGACACGCCCCGGCTGCGTCGCCGCTTCACCCATGGGGACCTTCCCGAGTGGATGCGCAGCCCCGCACCCCCATCCTCGGAGTCCTGCTGGCGCCAGGACGCTCCCCCAGACCGCACCCCGGAGCCGTCCCGCGAACCTGACCGGGACGCCGAGCCCGCCCGTCCCGTGCCGGTCCCGAGACCCCGCCGGGAGAGCGTGCCGCCCGCGCCGCTTCCGCGCCGCCCGGCCAGCCATCGCAAGCCCCGCCGCCGGGTCGGCCACCTCGTGACCGGCTATGCCTTCGCCGCAATGGCCGGGGCGGTGGGCCAGCATCTGGTCGCCTTCCTGGGCTGATCCGCCAGGACCCATCCGGAAGGCCGCACCGGAAGCGGGGGACCCGGTGCGGCCACAAACGGCCAAAGCGCGGTCGCTGAAGGTGTCCGAGTGATAGGTAAAAACCACGGCGAGTAAAGGAACATCAAAGCGAAAGAAGCACGCATGGAGCCCTGGCAACGCTGGTGCGCGCGCACGATGCTCAAGGACAGGACCGCCAACCTGCACGGTGAGGCGTTCGAGGACTTCTTCCACAACCTCATGCAGTTGGCAGATCCGGGATTCTTCCCCGTCCGTACGACCAAGGGTGACCGGGGCGCCGACGGCCTGTTGATCAGCGGACGCAAGCTCTACGCCTGCTACGGCCCTCAGAAGGCGAACGAGTACGAGGTCGGCCGCAAGTTCCGTTCGGACCTGCACGATGCCATCGCGCACAGGAGAAGCGATTTCGACACCTTCGTCTTCGTCCACAACAATCCGCGTGGTGTGGCGCCCCAGGTGACTCTGGAGATCTCCGAGGCCCAAGCTGAGCACCCTTCCCTGAAGTTCGAGAACTTCGGCCTCGACCAGATGTTCCGAGTTCTCAGAAAGCTGGACAAGGAAGAGGTCGAGGACCTCATAGGGCCGTTCCCGCTGAAGGCAATGGTCACAGGTGTCGGCATGGCCGAACTGGCGCCACTCCTGGCACACCTTTCCACGAACAGGAAGCGGACTCCCTTGCCGGACGGGATTTCTATCCCGCCTAGCCGCAAGCTGGAGTACAACCGGTTCGGCGAGGACATGGCGGGTTTCCTGAGACTGAGCCTGCCCCATGTTCCCCTCGTCAAGGACTACTACAACGGTCTGGCCGACCCCGTCGAGAGAGACGAGGTCGCTGCGGCCTTCCGGCAGGAATACCTCGAACTCGCCGACACCCACGATGACCCCGATGCGATCGTCTCCCGCCTCCAGTGGTACATCCTTGGTAACGAGGCCAAGGCTCTGAAGGATCAGATCGAGGCCAACACCGTGCTGATGTACTTCTTCGGTGAGTGCGAGATCTTCAAGGTGCCGCCGGAGGACTGGCCCGCCGCCCATGGGGTCCTGGAAGGGGGAACGACGTGATCGCACCGACCAAGGGCATCGCGCCGCAGAGGGCCTTGTTGACCGTGGGTGCTCAGATCCTCATGGCAAGTGAACGCCAGAGCATCACCGTCAACCAGGCATGGCGTCGGCTTCAGAAGTGGCGGTCCGACCACGAGCACAACGCCCCCGTGCCGTTCTGGTGGTTCGTCCTCGCCCTCGACGTCCTATACGCCCTGGGAATAGTCGAACTCCGTGACGATGTCCTCGTTTTCCGAGAGGTCTCGGATGCTGCGTGAACTGAAGGCGAGCGATCCCCGGTTCAGTACGGTCACCTTCGGGCTCGGCCTCAACCTGCTCGTCGCGCACCGCACCAACGCTTCCACCGATGACCAGAGTCGCAACGCGGTCGGTAAGACCAGCATGGTGGAGTTGCTTCACTTCCTCCTGGGCGCCGACAGGACACGTCTGGTCACTCGTAGGGAGAACAAGGGAACTACGTTCGAGCTTGTCTTGGACTGGCCCAAGCCCAGCGGTTGGCTCAGCGTCCGTCGCTCTGGCAGTGACCCGGGGAAGATCTACCTCGACCCGGATATCCTGGGTCATGATCCCGACGCGCTCATCCAAAGAGCCGGTGTGGCCGGGGTGAAGGAGTGGAGGGGCGCTCTCGATCGCGATCTGTTCGGGATCAGGGACCCTGACAAGGCACTGAGCGGCAGACTGCTTCTCGGCTACTACTTGCGTAGGACCGAGAAGAGCGGTTTCGCCGACGCTCTCAGACCGAACCCGCAGACCTCCCGGCACCTGGCCACCGCGAACCTGTGCTATCTGCTGGGCATGGACTGGGCACTGGCCGCTCGCTACGGCGAACTCTCCGAACGGGAACAGACCCGAAGGAAACTCGCGCAGGCCACCAACGATCCGGTATGGAAGGACATCGTCGGCAAGTCCGGTGACCTGCGCGGTCAGCTCATCGTCATCGAACGCCGCATCGCCGAACTCAAAGCGCAGATCGCTGCCTACCAGGTCGTTCCGGAGTACGAGGAGATCCGCCGAGAAGCGGAGCGCGTGAACGCTCGGATCCGCGAGTTGCGCGAGGCGGACGTGATCGGTCGAAGGAACCTCGCGGACATCGAACGCTCTATCGAGGAGGCCGGCGACCCCGGCCATGACTACCTCGAACGTGCCTACCAGGAGATGGGGGTGCTTCTCGGCGACCAGGTGCGGGCCCGGTTCGACCAGGTGGAGGCGTTCCATCGGGCGGTCGTGCGCAACCGGCGACAGTATCTGGACGAGGAAGCCGTTGGCCTGCGGGAAAAGCTCGCCACGAGCGAGAGGGAACGTGAGGCCCTCGGCGAGAGGCAGGCCGCACTCCTGCGCACCCTGAACGAGGGTGGAGCACTGGACACCCTGACAGTGATGCAGGGAGCACTCGCCAAGGAAGAGGCGCAGCGGGAGTACCTTCAGCGCAGGCTCAACGCCGCGCGAACCCTGGAGCAGAGCCGTCGCCAGATCGACCAGGAGAAGGCCGCCCTGGAGGACGAGGTCCAGAGCGACATCGACGCCAGGAGGGAGCAGGAGCAGCAGGCGAGCCTGTTGTTCAACCGATTCGCCGAGTACTTGTACGGTGACGCCCGCGCTCCGTACCTGACCTTCCAGGCCAGGCGTAGTCACCTGGAGATCGAGCTCAAGCTCGAAGCCGATGACAGCACCGGCATCTCGAACATGAAGATGTTCTGCTTCGATCTGACCTGGGCCGTGATCGCGCACCGTGCCGGACGGGGGCCCGACTTCCTCGTGCACGACAGCAAGATCTACGACGGAGTGGACGAACGCCAAGTCGCCCGAGCGTTGGAATTGGGAGCCACAGTCGCCCGTGAAGAGGGCATGCAGTACATCGTCACCATGAACTCCGATGATCTGGCCAAGGCGGAACGAATGGGGTTCGATGCCAGGCCGTACATCATCGCTCCGAGGCTGGACGACTCCGAGACCGGAGGGCTTTTCGGTTTCCGGTTCTGACCGGAAGGCGGGCCAGGGCCCGCGTCCCTCGCCTTCCGTTTCCGCGTAGGTCGGGCCGCCCCCGCCGCCCGGTCAGCCACCGCAAGCCCCGCCGCCGGATGGGCCACCTCGTGACCGGCTATGCCTTCGCCGCAATGGCCGGGGCGGTGGGCCAGCACCTGGTCGCCTTCCTGGTCTGACCCTCCAGACTCCGCACGTATGGCCGCGCCGTTCGGGAAGAGCGGCGCGGCCGCCCGTACGCGGGCCCATCCCTGGCATGTCGGTTACACTTATTTCAGATACGCCGACGGAGGGAGTCGTGATGGTTCGAGCGAGTGTGCTGAGTGACGCCCCCAGGATCGAGCCTGACGCCGAAGACCGCTCTGCCGCCCAGAAGCTGATGAGAGGAGTGGGTGAGGAGTCACAGTTGGCTCTGAAGCTGGCCGACGGGAGGGAACTCCCGCTGTCCGAAGCGTTGGTCAAGGCGCTGCTGGCTCTGGCGGGTGAGCTCTCGGCTGGACACGCGGTCCGGGTGTTGGCCGCCGAGACCAATCTGACCCCTGCGGAAACCGCGGAGATGTTGGGGCTGTCCAGGCCGTTCGTCGCTCGCTTGCTGAATGAGGGAACGATCCCGTCGGAGTACCTGCCCGGTAGCCGTCATCGGGTGGTTCGGCTGGAAGACGTCTTGGCGTTCCAGGCCAAGCGGGAGAGGTGGCGGGAAGGGAGACGGAAGATCGTTGATGCAGTCGAGTCCGCCGATCTCCCGTACTGAACGACAGGTCACGCATGGCGCGTGTTTTCGCCGGCACCAATGTGCTCTTCCCCTTCTCGACCATGGACCTGCTTCTGGCTCTGACCGAGGACATGGTCCACGAGGTCATCTGGACGGAGAGGCTCCTCGCGGAATGGCAGCGAGTCATCGTGCGCGAGCAACGGCGCTCGCCCGCTTCTGCGGAAGCGATCGCCTCCGCGATCAGGGAGTACTTTCCCGAAGGTTGTGTGCCGGAGGAGTACTACGCACACCTGAGCCCGACCATGCCGGGCGATGACCCGGACGACCGACACCACATGGCGGCGGCTCTGGCGGGACGGGCGCAGTCCATCCTCACCTGGAACCTGGCCGATTTCCCAAGCGCTCCCCTGGCTGAACTCGGACTGAGAGTCATCGATCCCGACACCTACCTGTGTGAGTTGTTCGAAGAACTGCCGGACGAGATCACGAAGTCAGTCGTGCGCATGGCCGCTGAGAAACGCCGCCCGCCGAGGACCCCTGAAGATCTCGCCGGAGCCCTGGACAAGGCGGGAGTGCCCGACTTCGCGGAACGGCTCAGACTCAGGGGCGCCCCAAGTCCGTAGGCGAAGCGGGAAGCCAGTCGGCCGCAATCGATTCGGGCGGGTTCCGGGGCAGTCCGTGGTGACCCGCGTCGGAGCTCCGGCCTGTGGTCCACCGGCCCGTTGCGGACAAGTTGTCACAAAGTAGTTGGAAGACCTTGTACATGCTAGGAACCCCTGGTATCGGCCCTGGTCACCTGTGCGGGAGTATGGGTGGCGGAGCGTAAAAGGTGTCGTTGGGGGCTTGCGCTTCCCGCGGTGAGTTCTGTCACGATGTGGGAAGGACTGCCCACGCCATCCCGCCACCCTGGGAGCGCGCGTGGGCCGTTAAACGGTCGGCCAGCGTTCACCCACGCGAAGCCGGCCCCGAGAACCCGAGGAGCGACGTGTCGGACATCGCCGCGCACGAAGAACCGGAGCTCATCCAGCTCCTGACGCCGGAAGGGGAGCTCAGCGAGCACCCCGACTACCCCCTGGACATCTCAGCTGAGGAGATCCGCGAGCTCTACCGCGACCTGGTTCTGGTTCGCCGGGTCGACACCGAGGCCGTCTCCCTGCAGCGCCAGGGCGAACTGGGCCTGTGGGCCTCCCTCCTGGGCCAGGAAGCCGCACAGATCGGCTCCGCCCGAGCACTGCGCGCCGACGACATGGCGTTCCCCTCCTACCGCGAGCACGGCGTCGCCTGGTGCCGCGGCATCGAACCCAAGGAACTGCTCGGCATGTTCCGCGGGGTCACCAACGGGGGCTGGGACCCCCACGAGCACGGCTTCCACCTGTACACGATCGTCATCGGCAGCCAAGCCCTGCACGCCACCGGCTACGCCATGGGCGTCCAGCGCGACGGCGCCGTCGGCGAGGACGGCACGGCCGTCATCTCCTACTTCGGCGACGGGGCCACCAGCCAGGGCGACACCAACGAGTCGTTCAACTTCGCCTCGGTGAACAACGCCCCGGTGGTCTTCTTCTGCCAGAACAACCAGTGGGCCATCTCCGAATCACCGGACCGGCAGTCCCGCGTGCCGATCTACAAGCGCGCCGCCGGCTTCGGCTTCCCGGGCGTGCGGGTGGACGGCAACGACGTCCTGGCCTGCCTCGCGGTCACCCGCGCCGCCATGGACAACGCCCGCACCGGGAACGGGCCCACGCTGGTCGAGGCTTTCACCTACCGGATGGGCGCCCACACCACCAACGACGACCCCACCCGCTACCGCGACTCCGCCGAGCTCGACGAGTGGAAGGCCAAGGACCCGATCCTGCGCGTCCGCCGCTACCTGGAGCAGGGCGGCCTCGCCGACGAGGCCTTCTTCGCCCGGGTCGACGAGGAGTCCGACAAGGTCGGCGAGATGGTGCGCACCCAGTGCCGCTCGATGCCCGACCCCGAGCCGCTGGACATCTTCCACGAGGTCTACGCGGATCCCAACGTCCACATCGACCGGCAGCGGTCCGAGTTCGCCGAGTACCTGTCCTCCTTCGAGGGCGTCGGCGCGGAAGGGGGCCGTTAGGCCATGGCCACCAACCTCACGATCGGCAAGGCCATCAACGCGGGCCTGCGCGCCGCGATGGAGCACGACCCCAAGGTCCTCATGATGGGCGAGGACGTCGGCAGGCTCGGCGGTGTCTTCCGGGTCACCGACGGCCTGCACAAGGACTTCGGCGCCGACCGGGTCATCGACACCCCGCTGGCCGAGTCCGGCATCGTCGGCACCGCCATCGGCATGGCGCTGCGCGGCTACCGCCCCGTGGTGGAGATCCAGTTCGACGGGTTCTTCTTCCCCGCCGCCAACCAGACCTTCACCCAGCTCGCCAAGATGCGCCGCCGCTCGGCGGGCAAGCTCAGCGTCCCCGTCGTCATGCGCATCCCGTACGGCGGCGGCATCGGCGCGGTGGAGCACCACAGCGAGTCCATCGAGGCCTACTTCCAGCACACCGCGGGTCTGCGCGTGGTCACCGTCGCCAACCCGGAGGACGCCTACTGGATGATCCAGCAGGCCATCCGCTCCGACGACCCGGTCATCTTCCTGGAACCCAAGCGGCGCTACTACGAGAAGTCCGAGGTCGACACCGAGGCCCCCATCGAAGAAGCCACCCCGATGGGCGCCGCCCGGATCGCGCGGCCCGGCACCGACTGCACGCTGCTGGCCTACGGCCCGATGGTCAAGACCGCCCTGCAGGCGGCCGAGGCCGACACCGACCACTCCATCGAGGTCGTCGACCTGCGCTCGCTCGCGCCGATCGACTACGCGACCGTCAACGAGTCGGTGCGCCGCACCGGCCGTCTCGTCGTCGCACACGAGGCCGCCCTCACCGGCGGGCCCGGCGCGGAGATCGCCGCCCGGGTTACGGAGGAGTGCTTCTACCACCTGGAGTCGCCGGTCATCCGCGTGGCCGGGTTCGATACCCCGTACCCGCAGTCCAGGCTGGAGGAGTACTACCTGCCGGACCTGGACCGCGTCCTTGACGGGGTCGACCGGGCGTTCGCGTACTAGATCGGGGTAACCGCAAGACATGGCGATTCAGAAGAGCACGCCCGCGGTCGACGGCGTGCACGCGTTCAAACTGCCCGACGTCGGTGAGGGCCTGGTCGAGGCCGAGCTCCTCACCTGGTACGTCAAGCCGGGCGACGAGGTCACCGACGGCCAGATGATCTGCGAGATCGAGACTGCCAAGGCCGTCGTCGAGCTGCCCTGCCCCTTCTCGGGCACGGTCAAGGAGCTGCTGGCCGCCGAAGGCGAGACGGTGGAGGTCGGCTCGGTGATCATCACCGTGGACGACGGCACCGGCGGTTCCGGTGGTTCCGGCGCGGCGGACAGCGGTGCCTCCGCGGGCACCGAGGAGACCGAGGACCGGGAGAAGCCCCTCGTGGGCTACGGCGAGAAGGCGGCGTCCACACAGCGCCGCGCCCGCCGCCGCCCGACCCCCTCGGGCCCGGCCCCCGCGGCCCCGGTGTCCGCACCGCCGCCCAAGCTCAGCGAGCCCGCACCCGCCAACACCCCCGGCGTCCTGGCGGCACCCGCGGGACCGGCGCCCGCCTCGGGCCGCCCGCTGGCCAAACCGCCGGTGCGCAAACTCGCCAAGGACCTCGGGGTGGACCTGGCGACCGTCGAGCCCACGGGCAGCGGCGGGATCGTGACCCGCGAGGACGTGCACGCGGCGGTCGAGGCCACCCAGGCCCCGGGCCCAGCTGCGGAAGCCACGGCGCAGCAGGCCGCGCCCGCACCGGACCGCACGGCCCGCGAACAGCGCATCCCCGTCAAGGGCGTGCGCAAGCACACCGCCGCGGCCATGGTGAACAGCGCGTTCACCGCGCCGCACGTCACCGAGTTCCTCCAGGTCGACGTCACCAAGACGATGGACGCCGTGGCCCGTCTGCGCGAGCGCCGCGACTTCGCCGACGTCAAGGTGTCGCCGCTGCTGCTGGTGGCCAAGGCCCTGCTCATGGCGGTCCGCCGCCACCCGGAGGTCAACGCCTCCTGGGACGAGGAGAGCCAGGAGATCGTGGTCAAGAACTACGTGAACCTGGGCATCGCGGCCGCCACCGAGCGGGGTCTGGTGGTGCCCAACATCAAGGACGCCGACGCCCGGACGCTCCCGGAGCTCGCGGGGTCCCTGAAGGCGCTGACGGACACCGCGCGTACGGGCAAGACCAGCCCGGCCGACATGTCCGGCGGCACCATCACCATCACCAACGTCGGCGTGTTCGGAGTGGACGCCGGTACGCCGATCATCAACCCGGGCGAGGCCGCCATCCTCGCCTTCGGGCAGATCCGCGACATGCCGTGGGTCCACGAGGGTGAGCTGACGGTTCGCAAGGTGACGACCCTGTCCCTCTCCTTCGACCACCGGCTGGTCGACGGCGAGTTGGGTTCGAAGGTGCTGCGCGACATCGGCACCGCCCTCGAGGACCCGGAGCTGACCGCTCTGGCCTGGGGGTAGAACGCCCGGTTCGACGAAGAGCGAAGGGCCGGTGCGACGACGGCGGGTTCTGGAATCCGCCCGGTTCGCACCGGCCCTTTTACGTTGCTTCGGGGCGGTGGCGCATGTTCTGGGGCGCTGCTTGGCGTGCAGGGCCGCCGACACGTGGACGGGCCCGTCCCTCAAGGGGGTGGGGACGGGCCCTACGGATGAGTGTTCCCTCCCTCGGGGGCTGACCAACCATTGACTCCGGGTTTTCTGATGACCGAGGGTTCCCTGAAGCTCACAGGGCTCCGCCCAGGGGCCAGACCAGGTGGTACTGGGCGCCGACCGCGATGACGGCGAGCGCGGCCACGGGCAGGAGCGAGTAGTGGATGCGGCGGGCCGTCCCCCACCAGCCCTGGACCCAGGCGGTGACCGCGAAGCCCGCGGTGGCCAGGGTGAGGGGGACCGCCACGGCCAAGGGCAGGGCCAGGACGATCGAGTCGCCGGTGATCCAGTCCCGCATCCGGTTGAGGTCGAGGACCGCGTAGGCGAGCAGCCCGACGGCGACCAGACAGGACAGCGCGGTGAGAGAACCGGACACGGCCGCCGTGATCCGCGCCCCGCCCCTGGGGCGGCGGAGCTGGACGGTGCCGCTGAGCAGGACCAGCAGGGCGACGGCGACGGTGACGATGTGCGTGACGGGGCTGGTGAGCAGCCCGGTGCGGTCGTAGCCGCTGGTGGGGTTGGCGGTCATGTACACGGCCTCGGCCCGACCGTCCTCGACGTCGAAGACCATCCGGTCACCGCTGTTCTCCGCGGCGAACACTCCGTCGCCGACCGGGAGCCAGCGCTGCTCGGCGACGACGGCGCCCCGGACCCGCAGGGACCCGTCGCCCGCGTCGCGCACCGTGATGTTGTCGAAGAGCGTGACGATCTGGTCGACCCCCTCAGCGGCGCGCCGGGTGGTGATGTACGTGCCGGTGTAGGCGCCCAGGTCGGCCCCGGGGTCGGCCTCGGCCTGGACCGGTTCGGCCGGGCCGAACTCGTCGGCGAAGGCGTCCAGGAGGGTAAAGCGCAGGTCGTGGAGGGGGCTCGCCGCCGCCTCGGGATCCGTGTCGTCGCCGTTGACCGCGACGAACACCCCGGTGTCCAGCTCCGGCAGGAGCAGATAGCCCAGGTGGAGCCCTTCCAGGTCGCCGCCGTGGCCCACGCCCCTGGGCGGTCCGGTCCGCCACTCGTAGGTGCCGTATCCCATGGCGGTGCCGTCCGGGTGGTACTCGAACTGGCGGTCCAGCATCATGTCGACCGACTCGGGGCTGAGCACGCGCTCCCCGTCCAGTTCGCCGCCGTTGAGGAGGGCGAGCATGAACCGGTCCATGTCCGCGCCGGTGGTCACCGCGGCCCCGGCCGACGACAGCGGTATGTGCTCCTGCTCGGCCGCGGATCCGTCGGGCAGGTGCCCGGTGACCAGGGCGTGCTCGTCGGCTAGTTCGTGGACCTGACCGAACTCGGTGCCGTGCATGCCCAGCGGCGCGAACAGGTTCCGCTCGACGTACTCCTCGAACGGCACCCCGCTGACCTCCTGGACCACGAACCCGGCAAGGCCGGTCCCGTAGTTGGAGTAGGCGGAGCGCTCGCCCGGCGGGAAGATGCGCTCCGGTGTGTTGTCGCGCAGGAACTCCTCGAGACCCCGGTGGTTCTCGACGTCCTCGGCGTCGTCGGAGTCGGTCCGCTCGTCGAAGCCGGGGGTGTGGGTGAGCAGGT
The DNA here is from genome assembly GCF_054778635.1 of Nocardiopsis nanhaiensis. Taxonomy (NCBI): domain Bacteria; kingdom Bacillati; phylum Actinomycetota; class Actinomycetes; order Streptosporangiales; family Nocardiopsidaceae; genus Nocardiopsis; species Nocardiopsis nanhaiensis. The sequence continues at coordinate 25,463 of NZ_BAAGZJ010000021.1, read as the reverse complement.
GGTGCAGGGTGACGGGCTCGGGGAGTGTGTCCGGGATCCGCAGTCCCTCGGGCAGGTAGGTGTTGACGTCCTCGTGCAGGTCGACCTCGCCCTGTTCGGCGAGCTGGAGTACGGAGAGGGCGGTGAAGGACTTGGCGACCGAGGCGGTGGGGAAGGAGTGGGTCTCCGCGTCCATGGGGGTCCCCTCGGCGAGGTCGGCGTCCCCGTGTGCGCCGGAGGCGAGGGGTTCGCCATCGGCGACGACCGACACCATCACACCGGGGGCGCCGTGCTCGGCCAGCAGCTCGGGGACCCTTTCGTCGACGAACTCCTGTGCGGCGCCCGGTTCCGGTGTGCCGACGGGTACTGGTGGGCCAGCCCCCTGCGCGGCCGTGCCTGGGACGCCCGCGCTGGCGGGGGCCGCACCCAGGGGGAGGGCGAGGGCGAAGGCGGTGGCCAGACAGGCGCTGACCACCGAGGGGCGCTGGTGCATTCCGGGCTCCCGGGCGTGGTGGCTGTGTACACCGACAACGCTAGAAATCCCGGCTCCCGGGCGCACGGGCCTCCGCGACCGTCTTCGCGGTGGAGCCAGCTGTAGTCGCCTCTGGGGGTGCGCACGCACGGGTGGTGCGGGCAGGCCCGCACGGGTGGCCGGGGCCGGGCAGGACTACCCGAGGAGGAAGGTGACCGTGAACAGGACCGGGATGGTGAGAATGGTCGTCAGCAGGACCACCTCGCGCACCAGGACCTCGCCGGCCCGGTACTGGACGGCGTAGTTGAACACGTTCTGCGCGGTGGGCAGGGCGGCCAGGACCACCACGGAGAACAGGGCGGCCCCCTCCAGCCCGAACACCAGGGCACCCAGGGCCCACGCGGTCAGGGGCTGGCCCGCGGACTTCAGCGCCACGGCGAACAGCACCGGGACCTGGTCGGGGCCGCCGCGCCCCGGGACGGCACTGCCGTGCAGGGAGATCCCGAAGGCCAGCAGCATCGCCGGGACGGCCATACCGCCGATCAGTTCGAACGGCTCCATGAGGGGCGCGGGCGGGACCCAGCCGGAAGCGGAGACGGCGACCCCGGCGATCGAGGCGATCACCACCGGGTTGCGCACGGGGGTGCCCAGTGACCGGCGGACCACCGGCCAGAAGCCCCGGGCACTGCCGTTGTTCAGGTCGAGCACGGTCAGCGAGACCGGTGCGAGCACCAGGAGCTGGAACAGCAGGATGGGCGCGACCAGGGAGGCGTCACCGAGGACGTAGGCGGAGATGGGGATGCCGAGGTTGCCCGCGTTGACGTACGAGGAACCCAGCGTCCCGACCGTCGTGCGCCCGACGCCCCATCGTCGGATGACCCCGAGCACGAGGAAGACCAGGGCGACGACCACCACGCTCAGCACGCTCACCAGGACCGGGCCCGAGAGCAGGACCGATAGGTCGGTGTCGGTGAGGATCGTGAACAGCAGCGCGGGGCTGGCCACGTAGAAGGCCAACCGGGTGAGGACTTCCTTCGCCCCGGGGCCGAGGAGCGGGAGGCGCCCGAGCATGTAGCCGATGACGACGATGCTGGCGATGACTCCGAACCCGACGATGACACCGGACAACGGGCGCCCTCCGAACAAGCGTGCAGTTCAAGCCCGCCAACGCTATCGGAGCACGCCCCAGGGTGATACGGCCCACGTCACACTGCGGAGCGTGACGGAAACGTCGGCGTCGCGGACCCGTGGGGCCTTACCCCGTCGGGGCGGCCGACGAGGTCAGGGCTGCGGGGCCGCCGAGGGGTTCAGGGGCTGGGCTCCTCGGAGGGCTCGTCGTCGGCTTCGGCGGGCGGCTCCTGGGCCCAGCGCACGGCCAAGGGCCACCCGTCCATGGAGGCGTCGTGGTACCGGGGGAAGGCCTCCTCGGTACCGTCCGCCTCTCCCTCGTCCAGCTCCACCCGGAACCAGCCCTCCTCGGTCTGGATCAGGAGCGCGTCGCGCTCCTCCGCGGGGGCGAACTGCACCACAGGGCTGTCCTCGTCTTCCAGGACCCGGGTCGCCGTGTGCCCCTGGTCCTCGATGGTCAGCAGATAGGCGCCGCTGGGTCCGTCGTCGCCGTTGCCATTGCCGTCGGCGTCTGGGCGCAGCAGCGCGGTCCCGCCGCCCCACACGGGGGCCTCGTCGAAGGTCTGCCACTGCTCGCCGCCGGTGTTGAGGGTGGCGTTGACGACGGTGTCGTCGGTCGCCCGGACCACGAGGTCGCCCTCGCCGCCGGCCACCGGTTCGGTAGGCACGCTGTCGCGGATGTGCAGGGAACCGTCCGGGGTGAGCGCCCAGTCGCTGGGCCGCTGCCCCTCCCCGAGGGGGAGGCTCCCCTCTTGGTTGGGCGTCCCGGTGGGTGCGTCCAGCGGCACCGACATGACCTGCGGCGGCTGGCCCTCGCCCTGAGCGGAGGTGAACCAGAGCCGCTCACCGTGGACCACCGGATCGGACAGGACCTCGTCCTGGCCAGCCTGGATGGTCTCGACGGGCTGGTAGGAGAACTCCTCGGTCTCGAATCCCTCGGCCCCCTCTTCCCCCTCGGCACCTGCGCCCGCCTCTTCGGACTCTTCGGCCTCCTCCGGGTCGCTGAGGACTGCCACGTGCACGGCGTTGGGCTCCTGGGTCACGAAGGCGAAGTGCTGCCAGTCATCGGAGAACCTCTGGTGGGCCGGGACGTCCTCGGCCATCGGGTCCACGGCCGCGTCGGGCAGGTCGATCCGCTGGAGCGGTTCCCCGGATTCGGGGTCGTGGAAGACCAGCACCTGGTCGGTCTCCGGGTCGCCGCCCTCGAAACCCCGGTGGAGCAGGGCCAACCCGACCAGCCCGTCGTCGGCGAGGTCCTCCACGCTCTCCGGAGCCCCGTCGGCGGAGCCGTTGGAGTCGTCACAGGCCGTCACGGCGAGCAAGCACACGGCCGAAGCCAAGGCGAGAGAGCGCCGCATGGATACGCCTTTCGGGGGAGTGGGGTGTGTTCGAGAGGTGGGATAGCGGAGAGGTCGCCGCGGTTCTCCCGATTCCTCACGTTATCCAGCCCCAGCTCCGGGAACGGCGGCGGCACTCAGTCATCGGCGTCCGGTGACGGTGACGGTGACGGATCGGCGTCGTCTGCGTCCTCGTCGTCCTCGTCTTCTTCCTGCTCTGCGGCTTCCTCCTCGGCCAGACGCTCGGCCTCGGCCCGGTCCGCCGCACGGGTGGTGCACACCTCGTCAGCGGGCGCGGAGCCGCCGTCGACGGCGACGACCGTGAAGCAGTACTCCGCGTTGGTGTCGTCCGTGGGGACCTGCGCCGTCACCGCACCGGCCCCGGTCCGGGCCAAGGTGACCGGATCGTGGCCCTGCGGCCCGCCCAGCACGAAGTAGGACCCCGTGCCACCGGTGTGGTCCGCCCAGGTGAGGGTGACCGCGCTGAGGGTGTCCTCGAGCGCGATCTCGGAGGCAGGGTCGACCGCGGGCAGCGGCGAGGGCTCCACCGTGACGTCGGCGCTCTCCTCCTCCGGCTCGGCAGCCTCGGCCTCCTCCTCGGATTCGTTTGAGGCCAGGGCGGGAGCCGTTGGCTCAAGTGCTGCCACGATTCCGGTGGTGATGGAGAATGCCGTGATGCTGACCGCGGCGACCGCGATGTTGAGGTGCTTGCGCCAGTGCGGTCCCTGGTCGAGCCGGTCCCAAGCCCTGCCTTCGTCGAACGGGGTATCCTCTGCTGAAGTGTCATACTCGGACAGGCTCGTGTCCATGCTGCCCGCCCAACCAACCAGGCTGGCCCACTGGGCGGGAGCAGGTTCGACTACCTGCTGGTCCACGCTGTCGGGCACCGCCGGAGCAGCTGAGGCTGCGCTCGGCGCCGGAGCGTGTTCGCCCCGAGAACCGGGGCTGCCCCGCCGCCTCAGAGCTTCGTTGGGCGGCGGTCCGTACGGGTCTTCGGGCGTGCCCCGTCGCGGCTCGGGGGTGCCCTCTCGGGACGGCGGTGCGCTCTGCCGATGTGCCGACGCACGACCAGGAGCACTTTCCTGGGGCGTCCGAGCTGCCTCTCGAGGAGTGGGCGCGCTTTCCCGGGGAGTGTGCGGGGGGTCAGCTGGGCTGCCGCGACCAGAGTTGGGGGGACGTGCGGGCCCGTCCGTGGCTGAGTTGCCGCTTACTCCTGTGGGAGGTTCAGCGGTCCGCATGGCTGAAAATGCGGCATGAGGGCCCGTACGGGTCCCGGTGCGCGCTCGTTCCAGGGCGGTGGCAAGGTCGACAGCCGAGGCATAGCGTTCTTCGGGATCTTTGGCCATCCCCCGAGTAAGAACCCGGGACAGAACTCGCGAGACGTCTCTGCGGGGGACGGGTGGGGCGTTTACGGCAAGTACTCGCTCGGCGTACGCCTGGTCGGTAAGCGGCTCTCCTCCCTCACTGGCAAAGGGTGTCCTGCCGATGAGTAGTGTCCAGATCGTCGATGCGAGCCGGTAGACGTCCGATGCGGGTGTGAGACGGGCACCGCGGAGCGCTTCAGGAGGTGCGTGGAAGAAGGACTCACGCCCACGCACCTTGATGCCCGAGTCACCGCTTCGGATGACCGCCCCGAAACCGGTCAGCAGGGACATGCTGCCCGCCAGGATGTTTTCGGGAGCGACGGCGTTGTGCACCAGGCCATGGCCGTGCATGGCGGTCAGGGCCGGCCCGATGCTTCGCCCCACGGCGACGGCCTGTGCCAGTGAGAATGGACCGGAGTTTCCCAGCACCTGGCCGCAAGAGCCTGCCGGATACAGGGGCAGCACGAGGAAGTGCTGTCCAGAGGTAGTGCGACCCAGGTCGAGAAGCGGGAGCATCCCCTGGTTGCCGTTGAGTGTCTGAAGGGTCGTGATGTGTTCCGTGGCTGTGTCGGGGTTCAGGAGTACCTTGAGCACAGCCTGCATGCCACCCGTTGCGCGTACAGCGGTGTACAGCTCGGATGACCTGCTCCGGTGAATCCGGCGCAAGGAGTGGTATCCGGGTGCCCAACCGTCGGGCGGAACGGCGCTCGGTGCCGGGGAGTTCATGTCTCTTGCACCGCCCTTGGAGAACCGTTCGTGCACGGGCAATCGTACACAGGGAGAAATATGACGGTCCCCGGGCAAGCGCATACGCCGAGTCCTGGCCAGAACCTACTGGGAACGCGCAGTGGAGGCGCGAGATATTCTCCGCCAAGAGCAGTATATTTCAGCAGGTCGCTGGCCATTTGGTTGCGAAAAGGGGTGCTGTCGAGCCCCAGGTCATTTCCGGACCCGAGGGAAAGACCAGGAGTTTCGTGATCGCTTCCATGGGCGCGGATATGCACCTGCGTGCTATTGGTGCTGAATTTGCTGGTGAGTGTGCTAGCCGCGTGATGGCGCCGGGGTTCGGTACTCGATGTGATGTGACGGGACCCTCGCGGGGGTGGTGGGTGTGCGGCGATGCGTCCCCCGCCATGCAAGGGGGATGCGGCTGGTGGACGCGTGGGGGCTGGCAGGGGGTGCACGCATGCTTCGGGGGCCATCATCACCCTTCCGTGCGCCGAATCGTTATCATCCTGGGCTGTGCTCCCCCTGGGGCCGACTGCGCCGTTCGTCTGTGAGGTCAGGGCAGGGGAATGCCGATCCGCAGACGAAGATTCCCTGATCAGTTGGGGTTCGGTTTGTCACCGGCCGCCCCGGTGCCCGCCTTCGCAGGGCCCTTGTGTATAAGGGCCTGATACCTACCAGCCGTGGTGCCGTAGTAGAGGTGCGCGGTTCTCCATGGTGTCACCAAGGTATAGCCTCGCAAGGCTACATGGTTGATAGTTCTCCAGGAGCGAGTACCTGGGCGGTCAACCAGTTGAATCCCGTCATCCCGACAGAAAGAATGCATCCCGCGTGGGTGGGTACAGTCGCGTTACAATATCCGGGCCTCAGCGTTGGGCTGATCTCGCCCTGCCGGACACGGTCCCGGTGGCCGCACTCATGCCCAAGATCCTTGGCGTCTGCTTGCCCGAGGCCGACGGCAGTGAAGCCGCTGGCTGGGTGCTGACCACGCTCGAGGACGACGCTCTGCCGATGGCGGAGTCACTCGGCGCTACCGGGGTCGCCGATGGTGAAGTCCTGTTGCTCCGCCGTGAGACGGCGCCCTCGCGACCCCAGTACGTGGACGATGTACGTGGGGCGGTAGAGGACAGGGTCGATGAGGCCGATGGCCACTGGCGCCATCCGACCACCTTCGCCTTCGGCCTCCTGTTCGCCGCTGTTGCGCCTCTGCTGGTGCTTTTCGCGATGAGCTGGCTTCAACCAGCCGCTGGGTACCCGGGTGTTGCAGTGGGCGGAATGGCGGTTTCCATCGTCCTGGTGGTGGTGGCACGACGACGCGCGATGCACGCCACCGCACATCTCCTCTTTGTGACCTCCGCTCTCTGGGGCGGGGCGGCCGGTTCGCTAACGGTGTTCTTCGTCGCTGCTGAACCCCAGACGCAACACATGGTCTTCCTGGGCCTGGCTGGAGCACTTGTGGCAGCCGGTGTCACGTGGACCGTGGACCAGGCGGGTCTGCCGTGCCTCGCGGCGCTCGCGTTCATCTGCCTCAGCGGTGGCGTCCTGCTCGCAATTACCCTGTTCCTCGACGCCCAACAGGCTGTCAGGGCAATCGCGCTGATACTGGTCCTGTGCGTTGGAGGACTGCCGCGGCTGGCGCTGGTGATGGGGGGACTCTCCGCGCTTGATTACCAAGTGGTTAACTCCGGTGAGATTCCCACAGAGAAATTCGAGGAGACCCTGGACAGTAGTGACCGCTTGCTTCTCGGAGTCGTGCTGGGGGCGGCCGTCAGCGCCACGGCGACCGTCCCCCTCATCATCCTGGTCGCAGAGGGGCTACCGGACCGACTTCTGGCGGCGCTCATCTCCGTCCTCCTCCTCTTGCGCTCGAGGTTGTTCGCCCGCATTGTCCATGTGCTGCCGCTGCGTTTGGGCGGGGTGCTCGGCCTCCTGATCTGCCTGCTTCACCTCCCCCAGACCGTTCCTGCCCTCGCCGCATGGATCCCCTTCATCGCCCTGATCGCTGGCCTGGTCGTAGTCTCGCTGAGCTGGATCAAGCTGGGAGACGTCTCACAGGCATCCCTGAGCCGAGTGCTCAACTGGGTCGAGATGGCCTTGGTGATGGGGATGCTGACGGTGGCGGCTTGGTCGATGGGTCTGTTCGACTTCGTCGCCGATATGACCACTTGACGATGGCAGCGGGAAAGCCTGGCCCCGCGCTGAACGGATTCCACCTTGGCTAGTTAGAAGACGGGAGAAACCGAAGTGTCGGTTAAGCTGCTGCGACGGCCCGCCCGCGATCTCCCTCCGGAGCCCGGCACCGAACCGTTGGTGATCGCGACACCGCCGCAGTTGCCGGACAATCCGCCGTCGGGTGCCTCTTCCGCGATGATCATCATGCCGATCATCACCGGCTCCGGGTCGTTGATGATGTCGATCACCATGGGGCACCGACCCCTGATGGCGGCGATCGGCGCCATCGTGATGCTCGTGAGTGTCGTCGTCGGCATCGTCATGTTCGTGACGCAGTACAACGGTCCGCGCAAGAGGATGCGGGAACAGCGAGAGCGCTACCTCGACTACCTGGACCAGCTCCGGGAGAAGGCTCGTGACGTTGCCGCGGTGCAGCGGAAGGGCAACCTGTACCGATACCCGGCCCCGCATCTGCTCACCGACGTGGCCAGGCTTCCCTCCCGGCGCTGGGAGCGAAGGGCGTCCGACCGGGACTTCCTGTACTTGCGCGTGGGTGAGGGGGTGCGGCCTCTAGCCCGGAAACTCACCCTGAAAGTCGACACGTCCAACCCCCTCATCGTCTACGACCCCCTGTGCCAGGGCATGGCAGAACAGCTGGTCGAGCTCTACGCGCACGTCGCGGAGGAACCCCTGGTCGTGCCCCTCAGGCGGATGGGAATAGTGTCCATCGTCGGTGACCGGGCCGTCGGCCGCACGGTCGCCAGGGCGATGGCCGCGCAGATCATGAGCCTCTCATCCCCGGACGACGTCTGCCTCGGGGTGATCCGTTCGGACAAACTCGCCCTGGAGTGGGACTGGACGAAGTGGGTGGGCCACAACTCCTCAGTGGGTTTCGAGGATCAGCCTACCGACGGACCGCTCCCGGCCCGGGTCGTGGCCCGGAACACCATGGAGATGCAGGACATGCTTGAGGCGGAGGTGGAGAGACGCACCGTCGAGTTGCAGCGCAGGAGGGGCGGCCCGCCAGGCCCGGGTACCCGGCGCATCGTTGTGATCGTGGACGGTGAATACCAGCCGACCCTCTCGGGCCTGTCCGCCGAACCCCCCGTCGAATCCCTCGCCCAATTGGGTATCCACGTGATCTTCCTGGTGGGCGATCACCGTGAGGAACCTGAACCCGTCAACATGCGGCTGAACGTGAATGACAGCAAGGTTGAGGAGGACCGAGAGGGCACAGTCAACGGCCTTGGAGACGGAGCGCAAGGTGAACCCCTGTCGGGTGAGGTGGACTGTCTGAGCGTAGGCCAGATCACCGCCCTCGCCCGTATGCTCTCTCCCTACCGCCTGTCCGCTGAAGACGGTGCGGACACACTTCACTCCAACGTGGACCTGCCAGAGATCATCGGTGTCCCCGATGTGGCCGAGCTGGACACCCGTAGGACATGGCGTCCGCGCAGTAGCGGTGACTTCCTCCGTGTCCCGATCGGAGTCGGGCCCTCAGGAAACCTCGTGCTGCTGGACCTCAAGGAATCCGCCTTCGGCGGTATGGGTCCGCACGGACTAGTTGTCGGTGCCACGGGTTCCGGCAAGTCGGAGATGCTGCGCACCCTGGTCACGTCACTGGTGGTTGCCCACCCGCCGGACCGCCTAGCCCTGCTCTTGGTCGACTTCAAGGGCGGTGCGACCTTCGCGGACACGGACCGTCTGCCACACAGTGCAGGGATTATCACCAACCTGGCCGACGACGAGAGCATGGTCATCAGGTTCAGGGAAGCCATGTACGGCGAACTGAGCCGAAGACAGCAGGTCCTGAAGGACAGCGGGAACCTGCCGAACCTGCACGCTTACGAGGAAGCCCGGGCCGAGCGGCCCGGAGAGCTCGAGCCGATGCCCCATCTGTTGGTGATCATCGATGAGTTCTCCGAACTCCTCACCGCGCATCCGGACTTCGCCGAACTGTTCCTCGCCATCGGCCGTATCGGTCGTTCCATCGGAGTGCACCTGATGCTCGCTACTCAGCGCCTCGAGGCGGGGAAGATCAAGGGACTGGAGACCCACCTGTCGTTCCGGATCGGTCTGCGTACCTTCTCGGAAGCTGAGAGCCGGGAGGCGATCGGCGTCGGAGACGCTTACCACTTGCCGCCTGAACCCGGCTCCGGTTATCTCAAAGTCGACACCTCCGTCTTCGATCGGTTCAAGGCCGCGATGGTCTCCTCCCCGTACACGCCGCCGCGCGAGGTCGCTGTGGAGGACGACCCGGTGCTGCCGTTGATCTCCTACAACGGTCTCGCTGAAACGGACCCGGACCTCCTCGCGGATCGGCTCAAGGACATGTTCGCCGCGGACCAGGAGCCGGCCAAGCAGGACAAGAAGGCCCGGAGCGTGCTTCAGGTGGCGGTCGACCAACTTGTCGAGGCGGGAGCGGATCCGGTCCGACCGGTGTGGCTGCCGCCTCTCGAACCCGTACTGCCTCTGGACGCGGTACACACATGGGGAGGGGCGGACCCGGGGCCGGAGTCCGAACCGGAGGAGCCCCCGGTAGGCGAGCTCAAGGCGCTCATCGGGATTCGCGACGTACCCCGCGAACAGAAGCAGGGTCCCGCGGAGCTGGACTTCACTGGTTCCAGTGGCAACATGATCGTGCTCGGCGGGCCCCGCTCTGGCAAGTCCGTCTTCCTCCGCACACTCGTCGCCGCGCTGGCCTGGCGTTATCCGCCGGGGCGGGTGGCCGTCTACGCGATCGACTACGGTGGTGGCGGGCTCGCCTCGATGGAGGACCTGCCCCATGTGGCCGGTGTGGCGGGCCGCTCCAATCCAGAACGCGTGCGCCGGGTGATCACCGACGTGCGGAACCAGCTGGACCGCAGGGAGCGGATCTTTCGTAGCTCACGCTTGGACTCGCCTGACGCCTTGCGGAGGGCTCGGGCTGAGGGCAAGGTGCCTCAGAGCGTGGTCGGGGACATCTTCCTGCTTATCGACGGTTGGTCGCAGGTCAGGGAGACGCTCGGGGACAGCGACAACGAGCTGTTGGACATCCTGAACCGGGGCACGGCTCTGGGGGTGCACGTGGTGGTGACGGGTACCGCTGCGATGCAGATCAGGTCCAGAATCCAGTCGCTCTTCGGCGGGAGGTTGGAGTTCCGGTTGACGGAGGCCCACGATTCCGGCATTGACCGGAAGGCCTCAGAGGAACTCCCGAAGGATCTACCCGGTCGGGCGCTCATGGAGGACATGAGTATGGCGCAGGTCGCGCTCCCGCGCATCGACGGCACCGCGGACGGCACCGAACTGCGGGAGGGCGTTCAGGACCTGGTGAAACGGATCGGTGCCCGGTGGCCGCAGAAGGCCGTCACCGGGGTGCGCACACTGCCGTCGAAGGTGACGCTGGATGAGCTGGTCAAGAAACCGGCTTCCTCCCGGAACTTCAACCTCGTGCTCGGGCTCGGCGAACGGGAACTGGAGCCCGCCGTCCTACGGCCCGACCAGGAGCCGCACCTGATCGTCTTCGGTGACCCCGAATCGGGGAAGTCCACGCTGCTCCGTGCGCTGATCCGTCAGATCGGCGACAGACCCGCCAAGAAGGTCGGTATCGTCTTGGTGGACTACCGCCGTACCCACCTCGGCCTGCTGGAGGACGGCCGGGCACTCGCGTACTGCGCGAGTCCGGACCAAACCCGTTCCGTCGCAACTCAGTTGGCCGAGCAGTTGAAGGAGCGTATCCCAGGGCCCGACATCACCCCCCGCCAGCTGAGGAACAGGAGTTGGTGGAAGGGGATGGAGATCTTCGTCGTGGTGGACGACCTCGACATGCTGGGCAGCAGGAACGCCAATCCGCTCCTCCCTCTGGCCGGGCTCATCCCGCAGGGTCGGGACCTCGGCTTCCACCTCATCGTGGCCCGGCGCACTGGGGGCGCTGGACGCGCCATGTTCGAGCCGCCGATGCAGACGCTGAGCGACATGGCCGCACCAGCGGTCCTGTTCTCCGGTGACCGGCGCGAGGGGCGGTTGGCCAACGGAGTGGCGTCGCAGCAGCTGGCCCCGGGCCGGGCCCTGTTCGTACGCCGCGGTAGATCACCCGAGCAGCTACAGGCCCCCTGGAGCGACGAACCCGTCTGACCCAGAGCCGCTTCCGGGCCCGTGCGCGTCCGGCTCGGAAGCGGCCCCCTGGACGGTTCCCTTCGGAAGTCGGTGAACGTCGGGGCACAGGGCGGCTGGGGGACACCGTGCTACGGGGACGCTCACATCGTGCGAGTTCAGGAGAAGGTGTTCGCTGGTGTCTCTCAGTTGAGTGCGACCAGGGAGCCGCTTGCTGTTCCGTTCACGTCCGCCTGGTGGCTGATGACGGCGCCGGGAACGGGGAGGAATCGGGTTCGTTTGTCTTCGTGTCCCTCGCGGCCGTCGAGTTGGTCTAGTTCGATGGTTACCGGATCGCCCCCACGCCAAGGGGTGAACGTGGCGCTGAGAGGGCTTTCCATGTTCCCGAAATTCGGGCACTGGTTTCCACAGGTGTAGGTGAGTAGCCCGTCATCCAGATCCGCAACACGGCCTAGAGGAGACCACGTGCTGTTGTCGACGACCTCGTGCTGGTTGGGTCGGATCAGGATCTCATCGAGGACATCGCCGGAGTGGGAGTACTTGGTATACCGGTGTTCTTGGTCCTCTGACTCTTGCTCTTCATACCAAACAGCATGGTCACCGGTGGTGCTGACACGGTTTGTTAAGCTGATACCCGCCTGCCCCTCTTCGGGCCACTCAACCTCGATCTCCTCACCGGTTGAGGCTTCCAGGACACGAAATTCCTGGGAAAGTCTTTGGATGAGGTATTCCCCGTCGTTTGAAGGAGTCAGAGCATAGTAGTGGAGGTGCTCCAAGGGATTGTCCCCAAGAGTAGTGGGAAGAGGCTCGGCGCTCCACAGTTCGGTGCCGTCGCGGTTGTCTAGTGCGAGGGTGTGCATCGACGCGTTCTGCTCTTGGGGTTCGGGTTCCTCCGAGCCTTCGGCGGAGCACTGGGCGGGCAGGAGGACGGAGCCTTCGATGCTGCTGACGGGCCATCTCCAGTCTTCTTCGGGGGAGAAGTCGGGGACTCCGAGGCAGTGGGGTTCGGGGGTGTAGGTCCAGGAGGGTTCTGCTGTGGTGAGGTCGTGGGCGGTGAGCTCTCCGTCTGAGGGGATGAGCAGGTGGTCATCGGTGACGAGGTCGGGGTGGCTGATCGCGTCCTCGGGTAGGGGGGATTGAGATATTTCTTCCCCTGTGGCCGCGTCTAGGAGGACAAGTTCTCCGTCCCCTTCCTCAGAGGGCGGATCCACGATGACTGTTTCGAGCCCGTCTGTCGTCACGGCGACTGAGAAGTCGTGGCTCGTTGCCTCGTAGTTCCAGAGTTCGGTGCCGGATTCACCGTGCAGGCCAGTGATGGTTCCGCTTCTACTGGCTGCAACGAGTCCGTACGCGGTAGGGAGGAGTTCACGCCAGATAAAGCTGTGTTCCGCTTCCCACTCCCACGCTACATCGCTCACGGACGAGATGTAGGAAGTAGTGTCGGAGAAGTCAGCGATGCCTTCAAGGGATTCACCCGGGGAGTCTTCCTGTTGATCCTCGCAAGCTGTGAGGGAAGCCCCTAATGCAGAAAGCGCAAAAATGGTCGAAAATATGCCCCATGGTTTTCGTGTTGAGCAGAGCCCGTGGACGCGCAATGATGTTTTCAAGGGATGAGGCGAGTTGCTGGTGTGCATATTATCAAAATAGCTCGCATTTGAACATCTATCTCGTCTTTTATTGATCATCGAGTGCTGCCCTGGCGTCCTCATTAAGGTAGGGGTTGTCTTTGCCAGTCTCTCGTCCAGTAAAACTATCAGCAGCATTTCCGGTGAATGTCAACCCGGAATCGTGGGACCCAGGTATCCAGGTAGTTTCCGTGGCCTGAGCGGCCTGTGAAAGGGCCCAGTTAAGTTCGGCTACAGAAGTCCCTTCTGTCTCGGCCATGCTATCGAATGCTGCGTCCTTATTGGCGTGAAGATTTCCGTCCTCGTCTTCAGAAAGAATGCCCGTGTCATCGAGAATTTCCTCCACGGTACGGTTGCTTCCGTCGCCATCGAAATGCAAGTCTCCGATCTCCTCCAATGGATTATCGCTATTCCCATTGTTAAATTCTTCCATTGCCGTTTCAAGAACGACAGCATTCATTTTGTTCACCATCCCTTCCCTTGAGCCTACGGTCAGTCCATGTTCTTCAGAGCTGTTCTGAGCCACAACAAGGTTTGCAATCTCATCAGAATAATGACCACCAATAAGATCCACAGCTGTTCCGACGATAGGGACGTCGCTGACAAGTTTGGTCAAAACGGACCTTGTTGAGTCTGCGACATTCTGCTCTCTGTTCGCTTGGTCCTCCTCCCCGAGATTACGGGCAACGTATTCGTTCTGCAGTGCGCCGTCGACTAGCGAAGCGAGCGTCCCTGCCTTTCGTGTGGCTTCAGTGGGATCCCCCTGCTCTACAGCATCAACGGCCATGGCGGTGTTGAAAATATCGGTTGCAACGTGGGCACGCCCAGCTGAAACATCATTTGTCATCACAAGTTCCAGGAAAAGTAGCCGCTCGGAAGGGCTCAAGGAAAGCGTATTATCGTCAGGGTTCCAAGCATCTATGCCATCCTGCCTTTCCCAATCAAGATCCGGGATTCCTTCAGAATTATAGCCTTCGTTTCCGGCGAAGCTTACTATATAAGCCTCGTACATATCAGCGAGACTGTTCGTGATATCACCATTGAATTGGCCGAATCCAGCATTGTCATAAGTCCAAGTGCTGCCGTCCTCTGCTACAACTTCTACTTCGTTACCCGTGTAAAGCAATGCATCGTGATTCTCCTCGATGGAGATGAAATCAAAGAATCCGAGCATTGCCTCAGCAGCCCGCTCTTGCTCTGCGGAGTCTCCCTCGAGGGAATCGTCGGGGATCCAGTCGAAGAGGCCGGTTACCGCACTTCCGTTCGAGTGCCTTCCATCTTCATTCCACTGGTATGCGAGCAGGCCCAACAGGGAATCATTGGCTAGATCGGAAACTCTATCCGGGTCCACGTGGTGGCTTTCCGGAATATCCTGTTTAAGGATAGCGTGATTGGCATCAGAGTTTCTAGTGGCTACCTCAATAAGGTCACCGATGGCACCCTCCCCAGCAGTTTCGATGATGGTTTGGGTAATATCTGAATCTGGATCCACGGTGGCATCGTTGAGGAGCGTGCCCATGGAGAGGGACATGTTCAGGGACAGCCGCTCTCCCGCCTCCAGGTCTTCTGGTGCGTTCCCCAACAGTGCAGCCAGGTTGGCAAGGTCTTCCCCGTATCGGGTATCCCCGTCGCCGCTATTGGTGTACGTGTCATCGCCCCAAGTCGGGCCCAAAGACGCCTGTTGGATGCTGTCAGGAAGTTTCTCGTAACCGCCGCCAAGCTTGTCATTGGAGAGTGCCATTGCTCCAGCACCAAGCGCAGCAAGAAGGGTTTCCGCGGCTGTATCATCATCGATATTTTCCGCAATAGCGTCGGGGATAGCCACTGCGCCGTCACTACCGCCGGACCCTGATGGCGCCTCCATACCCTCCATCGCTTCGTACAGGGCATCAAGGTAGGCAATCTCCCCTTCGGAGAGCTCTTCGCCCCGTTGCTGTGCCTTTTCGGCACGCTCCTGAAGCATTTCCAGGTCTCTCAGTGCGCGTTCATACTCGTTACTGTTAATTTCCCCGCTTTCGAGTGCGTCACGCAGGGTGTTTCCGTGTGATCCACCCATTTCAGCGTCTAGCGGCATAGGGGCACGGTCCCCCACGAAGTTGTGTGCAAGCCAGCCCAGCCGTCCGTTGTTAACTAGTTCAGCGACAGTTTCCGCGCTGGTCCCACCTTTAAGGAGGGTGGAGCAGTCCTCGGCCTTTCCCTCGAGAGTCTCCCAGTGCTCGTCGGCTTCTTGTTGCAGGCCTTGTACGAAACTATCGTAAAGGGCAGCCTCTTCTGGAGTGTCCTTTGTGATTGGCGTTGCGCTCAGCCTAAGCTCAAGAGCCTCAATTTTCTCGTCATACCAAGTGAGATCCTCGGACCATTGGTCTGCGGCTTCTGCAGCGACAGCAAAGGCGAGGCCTGCCTCTCCCCAGTGGTCGTGGTTGACTGCCCCTGCGTTTCGGATTTCCTCTGCGAGAATGTCGCTAAAGTCCATTGAAGTCGTGTTGAACCCAGAGTACAGATCACCGCTGCTTCCGGTTAGCCTCCTGATCAGGCTGCGGAAATCATCTGCAATCTCAGTGGCTTCTTCTGGGGTGGAATCGGGAATCTTGGGATCGAATGACATGAATAGTATCCTGTAGTGAGTAAGTGGGGGTGGTCCTACATGAGTTCAATATTCTCCATGTTATCCGCATCTGTATTACCGATTTCGCTGGCCGATGAGTAGATGTTGTCGGAGATGTCGTTGGCCTGCGACTGCACGCTGTCCATGTAATGCTGGTATTCGGATTGAAACTCCGGCATGCCATCGACCGCCGGTTCCCCGCTGAACATGGAATCGGCTTCGTCGCAGATGGTTTTGAAGTCTTGTGACATTCCCTTGAGGCCTTCCGCGATGGTCAAGGCGTTGTCAGCCCCGGCCTGTCCGCTGGGAATGTCTGCTTCTACATTCGGCATGGTTCGGATCCTTTTCTGAGATCACAGGCAGATGCAGGGCCAGGGGGACCTGCATGACTGCTTCGTTGACTCGTACAAGCCGATCCTTATAGGCTCCGTCTTCCAGGTCAAGCCGCAGGGGAGTTTCACATTCTGGCCTGGCTGATCCCGTGTTGGGTCCAGTACCTTGTTTTCCCTGGTAGATGAGGGCGAAGGTTCAACTGCCGCGCTCTCATCGGCTGAATCAGCAGTCCGACAGTAAGTCTGAGTGAGGCAGGTCACAGGCATGAGCTATACCGGCATGGAGAACGATGACTCTCTATCCACCGGCGGTCGGGAGCTTGGGGAGGAGGCCGCCCAGCTTGACGCGCAGGCGCGTTCGCTGTTCAACGCGATGGAGGATGAGGTACAGGACGCGATGAAGGGATCCTCACCTCAGGCACTCCTCAATGCCCATTCTGATTTGAATGGCAGTTTTACGCAAATGGTCCTGTGGTTGGACGACATTGGCATCAAGCTCGGTGATGCCAACTCGGAGATCCTCGAAGCCGACTTCGAGAGCGGAGCGGCTATCGATGCTGCTGGTTCTGAAGCGGTAGGTTTTCCTTCGATCAATGGGTAGAGCCCGAATGATTCGCACCTGACACTAGTTTCCTAGTGCTTCTTGATTCGATTCTTTATTCATCTATTTTGGGATGTGGGATTTATGGCCCCTTCTAACGTTGGCGGCGACAGTGACCGGATTGATGACCTGGCTGGTCGGGAGCAGTTCTACAAGGATCAGCTGGATATGATCCTTGAAGCTGTCGATAAGTCTGTCGTCAACACGTTGACCGAGTTTCATGGTGAATCGTCTGACAAGTTCAAGGAGAACTACGAACAGTTCGACGATCGGAAGAGGAAGGTTGAGGCCGCCTTCGACCAGGTGATCCTGGAGACCAGGAACGCCGCTGACAATTGGCGCATGACTTCTGCTGCACTCAGTACCAAGTTCTCGGTTTAACTGGTTACCCGCCCCGGAATAGGAATCGATGAGTTCACCCGACACGACCAAAAGCGGCGGAGACCATGACGAGCTGGTACCAGAGGCGTTCAGGGTCACCGCCAACGCGGAGCAGTATGTTCTGGAGGCGGATGCCCTTCGCCGCCGTCAGCTGAGATCCGCCCTGCTCTATGGGTCCAGCCGTTTCTGGCGACGGAAGCAGCGTGTCTGGCCGTCGGTGATCTTCGGGGCCATCCTGGTGGCGGTTATCTGCGGTGTCATCGCCCTCATCGGGGCTTTTGACCGGCAGCAGGAGGTCAACGAAGAGCGGGGGCGGGGAATCCCGCTGATGTCCCAGACCCAGCCCAAAGGGTAAGACATGGCGGGCAGAGCGGGCAGAGCGGTCTGGCGAGCCCTGACGGTGCGATCGACTCGGCGGGGACCGTCAACCCGCTGAACGTTCTTTCTGCTGTTGGGCCTGCTCGACCGCGATGCGTTTGCGGCGGCGGGCTTCTTTCACGGACACCGAGACGATGCGGGTGACCGCGACGGCGGTGATGGCGGCCAAGGGGACGACGAGCATTGAGGCGGGCTGGCGGATGAGCCTGAAGGACGCCCCGTCAGGGTTCACGACCAGGAAGCCCGACGGGCGGACACGCGTGTAGCCGATGCCCCCTGCGCCGTCGCCGCCGTAGAACGGGACGTTCCCGGTTCCGCCGCCCATGGTGCTCAGGATGCTGACGCGGGCGACAGGGACCACGGTGGTGCTGCCGGAGGTCACCGGGTCGCCGAAGGCCGTGGTGGAGCTGGCCACGGAGCGGGCGTTGTCGAGCAGGGAGGTCAGCGCGGCCATCGTGCCGCCTCGGGCCTTGTTCCTGGGCATGCTGGGCTTCCTCTCCGACGGTGGCAATCTGATGTCACGCTATAGCGGGTGCCGTCCGGAGATGGGGATTCTGTGGCGTCTGGAGTGTCCTGGTTACTCGATGGTGTCGATGACATCGAGGGTGTCCGGGTCCATGAAGTTGACGTTCCCGTCGCCACCGACTCCGGCGATCACCTCCGGGTGGAAGGCTGCTCCCAGGAGCATGGGGTCCTCGTCCCCGTCCAGCAGGTCCTCTCCGGTCTCCACGTCCCACAGGTGGGCGCGGTGGACGTTGCTACGGTCGGCCGGGTCCTCCTCGTCGGTGGGGTGTACCCAGGTGATGTGCACCAGACCGCGGTCGGCTTCGGGGGTCAGCGCTCGGATGTGGCGGCCGTAGTCGACCTTCGCGTAGTCGTCCAGCGGGAAGGTGCCCAGTTCGGAATCGTCATCCAGGTCATGCCAGACCACTGCGTCGTCCTTAACGTAGATCAGCTGGTTCCGGTCGGGGGCGGTCACCGCCGTATTGGTGACGACGTTCCGAACGGTCTGGAGCTGGTCGCCGGTTTCCACGTCCCAGATGTAGATGACGTCGCCCGCGGCGCTGGCGATCCGTGTGTCGTCGATGAAAGTGAGGGAACGGGAGCTTTCCTCGTCGTTGAAGGTCAGCACCTTCTCGCCGGTTTCCGTGTCGAACACCGCGATGGAGTCGTCCCGTTCGAGTCCATGGCCGGTCGTGGTTCCCAAGGCCAGCCACCGGCCGTCGGGACTGAAGGCGAGGTCGACCACACTGTTGAGCTCCTGGGTGCCGTCGTGGAGCTCCGGGCGCTTCGGCCCGCGGTATTCGTACCTCTCCCCGGAGGGCAGGTTGTAGGCGGTCGCCATCCGGGTGGGGAACTCGTCGTCTTCCGCGGTCTTGTCGGGCCACACGGCCCCGACCGTGCAGCCGGCCGGGGAGAACTCCGGGTGGCTGACCGGGTCCGACCCCTCTGCGGGCCGGGCGAGGATCTCGCCTTCACGCCAGTCCCACAGGCTCAATCCGTGGTCTTCTCCGGCCAGGGCCAGAACGTCGCCGTCATCGGAGAAGGCTGCCTCGACGGCGTTGAGGGTTCCGACGTCTCCTTCGGGCTCCGGCAGGCCGATCCCGCCGTCCAGGCATGCGGTGTCGGTGATCAGCCCGTACTCCTCGGCAGACTCATCACCGCCCGACGCGCTCTGTTCGTACGGAACGAAGACGCGCTCGTAGCCCCAGAACGCTCCGGCGGCGACGACAAGGGTCAGGGCCAGCGCACCGGCGGTCAGCCCGACGAACCCTCCTCGGCTGCCCGGTGCCGGGGCCGGGCCAGAGGCCTGTGCCTGCGCTGCGGGCCCGGCCGGGAACGCTCGGCGCATGTCGGCGGCGGAGCTCTCCAGGACCGGGAGCAGCTCCGGAGGCCAGGCAGCGGTGGAGGACGCCCCGCCGAGCATGCTCACGAGGTCGACGGCGCTCGGCCTGAGGTTGGCGTTCTCCCGCAGGCAAGCGTCCACCACAGCCCGGAGCTGGAGCGGCACGCGGTCCAGGCCATCGGGCCCCTCGATCCCGCTCGCGGCGAAGCACAGGACCGCGGCCCAGGAGAAGACGTCCCCGGCGGGGGCACCGCCGCCCTCAGGGGCGGAGAACACGCTGTTCTCGGAGTCGTCGACCACGGGCGCGGGGGTCACACCCGGGTCGGCCAGGAGCGCGCGCTCGCCGGTCAGCAGGACGCCGGCGGGAGTCAGGGAGCCGTGGGCGTCCTGGGCGGCGTGCAGGGCCGCCAGTCCTTGGGCGGTGGCCACCGCGAGCGGATGCAGGGCAGCGGTCGGGAGCGCTCCGTGTACGGCGACCAGCCCGGCCAGGTCCGCGCCGAGCGGCTGTTCGGTGGCGACCCAGGGGACCGGGGCGTTGAGGTCGGAGTCCAGGACCGCGGCCACGTGCGGATCGCGCAGCCCTCGCGTGCTCTCCACCCGGTGGGTGAAGGCTGCCCGCGCGGTGGGGTCGGTGGCGTGCCCGGAGCGCAGGATCCGTACCCGAACCGGTGCTTGCCCGGAGGCCGTGCCCAGGTAGGAGCGGGTGTGGGTGTCCTCGCTCAGGCGTGCCAGGAGCCGGTAGGGCCCGGCCGTCGGCGGGTCGTAGGGGTGTAGGGGAAGCATGCTGCCTAGTCAGGGTGGTCCGGCTCGGTCTGAGTCCAAGCGGTCCGACTCAGTCGAACGTGTCGATGGTTTCCATGGTGACCGCGTCCATGATCCGGACCTCGTCCAGGTTTTCGGAGAGGCTGGCCAGGACCTCGCCCTCGGGGTGGACGGTCAACAGGATGAAGGGGTGCGTGTCGTCGCTCGGATCGGGAGTGAAGTCCTCCCCGGTGGACCGGTGCCAGACCCTGCTGGAGAAGTAACTCATGTCGTCCTCGTCGGCCTCGGTCATATAGAGGGCGTAGATCAGGTCGTGTACCGGGTTCGCCTCCACCTTGGTAACTTTACCCCTGGTCTCTTCATCGGGTTCGTACAGGACTCCCTCACCGCTCTCGAGGTCGAACACGACCGGGCCCTCGTTGTGGATAGCCAGGACGCTGTCCTCGTCCAGGAAGGCGACCTGGTTCCAGGAGTGCCATGCGAGCCCTCCGGACTCGAACAGCTCTTCCTGGCTGTCGGCGTCCCACACCGTCAGGTTGTAGCCGGTCATGCCGGCCATGCGGGTGCCCTCGGGGGAGTAGCGGAGGCTGCGGGCGGCTTCGGCGGAAAACCGCTCCGACACATCACCGGTGTCCAGATCCACCGGATAGACGCCGCCGCTGTCGTCGGTCAAGCTGTCATCGGCGAGGAGCACGCTCCGGCTGTCCGGGGTGAAGGCGACGGACCGCACGCTCCGGTCGTTGAAGTGCCTGGTGTGCTCCGCGGTCTCCAGGGAGATGATGTGTGCGCCCTGATCCGACCCGAGGCCGATGTAGCAGTCGTTCGGGCTGAACACCACGGGCCGGTAGGCGTCCGTCGGGACCGGGACGTCGGCCAGGGCGGTCCGCTCCTCCCAGTCCCACAGGGAGACGACGCCGTCCTGGCGCTGCACCGCGAGCACCGAACCGTCACTGGAGAAGCGGACGGAAGAGGCGTCCTCCGGGAGGGTGGGCTCGGCGTCGGCCGCCTCGACGTACTCCGGGGCCAGGTGCACGGTGGGGTCGCACTGCTTGCGCCCGGGCTCGTCCTCTTCTTCTTCCTCCCCCGAGGCGCTCTGCCCGAATCCGCCGTCGGTCACCGCCCACACACCGGCGCCGGCCACCAGCACGAGGGCGGTGGCGGCGGCACCGACCAGCGCGAGGGTGCGGCCCTTGGTGCCCTTCTTCGGCGGGGCGGGCGGCGCTTCCAGGTAGGGGCGGACGGCGGCGCGGTGGTCGTGCTCGAAACCGTCGAGGACCGCGACGGCGGTCTGCGGCAGCCACGCCCCGGCTCCGGGGACCGGCGGGACGGGGCCGCCGAGGGCTTGGAGGACCTGGTCGGCCCTGGGCCTGCGGGCAGGGTCCTTGTCCAGGCAGGCGGTGAGCAGTCCGAGCAGCGGCTCCGGGACCCCGTCGAGGTCCGGGTCCTGGTTGCCGATCCGGTAGAGGACCGCGGAGGGGTGCCCGTCGCCGAACGGGCTCCGGCCGGTGAGCGCGAACACCAGGACGGCGCCGAGGGCGAACACGTCGGCCGCGGGGCCGGACTCGTCGCCGCGGGCGGTCTCCGGGGCCATGTAGCCGGGGGTGCCGGCGAACTCCGGCGTCTCGCCGCCGGGGGCCTCGTCCATCGCCCGGGAGATCCCGAGGTCGATCACCCGGGGGCCGAGCGCGGAGACCAGGACGTTGCCGGGTTTGAGGTCGCGGTGGACCACCCCGGTGGAGTGCAGGTGGGCGAGCGTGCGGGCGATCGCGCGGCCCATGTGGGCGGCCGTGAATTCGGGCAGGGCGCCGACCCGGCGCACCATCTCCTGGAGCGAGGGGCCCAGCACGAACTCGGTGGCGAGCCAGGGTTCGGAGCCGGTGGTGTCGGCGTCCAGGACCCGGGGGAGGTCGCCGCCGGTCACCTGGAGCGCACGGTGGACCTCGCGCGCGAAGCGCTCGCGGAAGTCGGGCTCATAGGTGAACTCGGGCCGGACCACCTTGATCGCCAAGGGCTGGTTGCCGGCCCCCAGGCCCAGGTAGACGTGGCCCATACCGCCGGATCCGAGGGTCGTGACGATGCGGTAGCGGCCGATCCGCTCGGGCGGTCCGTCGTGGGGTGGGGTCATGGTGTACTCGCGTTCTACGGGGTTCCGCGCGAATCTTACTCATCGGCTTCGTACGGTTACGGGGCGGTCCGGGGGTTTCGAGTGCTCATCGGACGTTTTTGTTCGGTGCCGTGCACCGGAGACGGTGGGCCGTCACCCGCCCGGCTCCGGCTCGGTGCCCTTACTCGGGTCCTCCGACGGTGTGGGTGTCCAGGAGGGTCTCCGGGTCGAGGAACACCAGGTGGGAACCGCGGGTGCCTTCCTCCGCGACCACGATGGTCTCCCCGTCGGGGTGCACGGTGACCCGGTCGTGCAGGAGGGTGTTGCCCGAAGTCAGCTCCTCGCCGGTGGCGGCGTCCCACTTCCGGCCGCCGTTGTAGGCGCCTCCGGACAGCAGCGCCGAGCCGTCGTGGGTGAAGGAAAGGCTGTCGATGCTCTCGGGGGTCTCGAGCTCCGCCGTGGTCTCGCCCGAGGCCAGGTCGTGGAGGGTGACGTTCTCCAGGCCGGGGTGGTGGAGCGCGACCAGGGAGCTGTCCGGGGCGAAGGCCGGGATGTAGGCCTCTCCCAGACCCGTGTAGCCGGGGGGATCCCCGTCGCCGGGGAGCTCGACGACCGTCTCCCCGCTGTCCACCTCCAGCACCGCGACCCCCGGGTCCCGGCTGACCAGGCGGGCCACCGCGACGCGGGTGCCGTCCGGGCTCATCAGGACCTCGACGGACTCGCCCGGGTCGTGTGCGATCTCCGTCTCCATCAGGACCCCTTCGTCTCCCCGGCCCCAGTCCCACACGGTTGCGGTGCTGCGTTCGGGTCCCTCCTGTACGAAGGCCGCCCTGGTCCGCTCGTCCGCGAGGGAGACCGAAACGTGCGGTTCGCCGCTCCCGGGGGTTTCCGGGGAAGTGCGGGTCTGGTCGGCCTCCTCGCCGTCCGGCCACACCCGGACACCGTCCTGGGTGCCCATGCCCCAGATGCCGTCGGCGCTGACGTCGAACGAGGCCGGGATCCTGTCGCCGGTACCGGGGATCCCCCCTTCGCCGGGGTCCAGGGGTTCGCCCTCGCGCCAGTCCCAGGCGGTGTAGCTCTCGCCGGTGAGGACGTACACGGTGTCGCCGTCGGGGGAGAAGCGGATGGTCTCCACGGCCCCGGGCAGGTCCGGGTGGCTCGGGTTCGTGGAACCCTCCCCGGATTCCGCTCCCTCGGCCGCGCCCTCGTCTGAAGTTTCCCCGGCAGCCTCGTCGGCGGTCCCGTTCGGGTCGCCCTCCCAGGGGCGCACTGCGGCCAGCCCGGCCCCGGCGAGCAGCACGGCGGCGGCTACTGCGGTACCGGCCACCAGCGCGACCCGGCGGCGCTTCGGGGCGGTTGGCACGGGCTGCTCCGGCGGGGCGACGGGCACCGCGGCCATCACCCGGTCCAGCTCACGCTCCCGGTCGCTGATGTCCGCGCTCACCTCGTCGGGCAGCCAACCGTGCTCGGCCGAAGGCAGGGGCCCCGCGGACAGCACCCCGATGATCTCCGCCGCGTCCGGCCGTTCCCGGGGCTCCTTGGCCAGGCAGCGGGCGAGGAGGTCGCGCAGCGCGCCCTCAGGGAGGGCGCCGAGGCCGGGTTCACCGCTCACCACCCGGTGCAGGACCTGCGGTGCGGGGCCGGTGCCGAAGGGCGGTCGGCCGCCGGCCGCGTAGACCACGACCCCGGCGAGGGAGAAGACGTCGCTCGCGGCGGACTGCTCCCGCCCCAGCACCGTCTCGGGTGCGGCGTAGGTGGGGGTCCCGAACGACTGCCCGGTCTTGGTGAGGACGGTGCCCTCGACGGCGCGGGCGATGCCGAAGTCGATCACCTGCGGGCCGCGCGGGGAGAGCAGGACGTTGCCGGGCTTGAGGTCGCGGTGCATGAGCCCGGCGGCGTGGACGGACCGGAGAGCGCGGGCCAGGCCCAGGGCGAGGACCCGGAGGGAGTCTTCGGGGAAGGGGCCGTTCTCCCGGAGCGCCTCCGACAGCGTGGGCCCCGGGACGTACTCGGTGGCCATCCAAGGGGTGTCCTCGTCGGGGCCTGCGGCCACGACGGTCGGGGTGAACGGCCCTTGGACCCGCTGGGCGACGCGGATCTCCCGGTCGAACCGCGCCCGGAACTCGGTGTTCCTGGACAGTTCGGCGTGGACCACCTTGACGGCGGCCAGCCGCCCGTCGGGGGAGCGCGCCAGGTACACGTGGCCCATGCCGCCCGCGCCCAGGCGGGCGAGGAGCCGGTGCGGGCCGATGCGGTCGGGGTCGGACGGGGCCAGGGGTTTCATGACGCTCTCTTGGATGTGGGGCGGGACAGGGGAGGCGGGGCGTCCCCGTTCGGGTGGCTCAGCGGGTGCGGTTCACCTCAGGGGGTGCATGATCTCGAGGGTGTCGGCGTCGACGAGGTTGACGTCGCCGTTCTGGGCGATGGCGGCGATGACGTCCCCGTCGGGGTGGAGTGCAAGGGGGCGGGCGAGCTGGTGTTCCCCCCGGTCGGCCATGAGGTCCTCCCCGCTCTCCAGGTCCCACAGAGCGCCGTGGTTCGTGTACTCGGCCCCGCTGGACTGGGCGAGGTAGCGCTGGCTCAGGCCCTCCTCGTCGGTCACCCAGCCGACGTGGACGCGCTGGCGCTCCGGGTCGAGGGTGACGTGGGTGAGGACGGTGTAGGGGTCCTCCGCCAGCCCGCCCAGTTCGGGGGCGTCGGTCTCGGTGCGCTGTTCGAGGTCCCACCGGACCATGTGCCCGTAGTCGCCGTCGACGTGGACCACTTCGTCCGTGCCCGGGAGCGGGTCCAGGAGGTGCGGGGTGGCGTGGGACTCGGTGCGCAGGTTCTCGCCGGTGCCGGTGTCCCACAGGGTGACGCCCTCGGAGCCCGCGGCGACGACCCGGCCGTCCCCGGTGTAGGCGGCGTCCGTGATCCGCTCAGAACCCCAGGTGCGTTCGGTCTCCCCGGTGTCGATGTCGACCAGGGCGAACGTGTCCTGGTCCCCCATCTCGTCGTAGCCGCCGCCCAGGGCGATCACCAGCTGGGTGCCGTCCGGTGAGAAGGCGGGGACGCGGTCCGGGTAGGCGGACACCCGGCCGGAGAGGGGCGGGTCCGGGCGCTCGACCGCGTCACCCGAGGGCACGTCGAAGGTGGTCACCCCGCCCACGGGTTCGTCCGCGCCGTCGGGCTCGTGCGGGACCACGGCGGCGACCATGCAGCCCAACGGGGCGAACACGGGCCTGCCGTCCATGTGCACCTCTTCCGTCGGGCGGGCGATCTCCTCGCCCTCGCGCCAGTCCCACAGGGTGAGCCCGTGGTGGGCGCTGGTGACCGCGAGAAGGTCGCCGTCGGGCGAGAACGCGACGTTCATGGCGTCCAGGGAGGTGATCTCACCGGGGGGTTCGGGGAATCCGGTGCCGTCCAGGCAGCCCGCTTCGGTGATGCCTCCGGGGGCCTCTGCCTCGGCCTCTGCTTCCGCCCCTTGCGGTGTGCGCAGGGCCCAGACCGTGCCCGCGGCGGCCAGCAGCAGTGCCGCGCCGCCCGCGGCCAGCGCGACGGCCCGCCCCCGCCGGGG